>JADLEZ010000629.1 GCA_020845855.1 Burkholderiales bacterium | reverse complement strand
GGTTACACTTGCGCGTAACCCCTTGGTTCAGTGTGGTGGGCATTGCTGGGTTCGAACCAGCGACCCCTCCCGTGTGAGGGGAGTGCTCTACCGCTGAGCTAAACGCCCCGCGAACCCAGACAGGAGCCGCGATTTAATCATACCGCCGGGGACCCCGCAAACTAACCGAAGACCGCTGTCCATGGCTGTCCAGGACATGATCGCACCGGTACGGTGCGCCCGCCCCGAGGAAGGGACGTGCCCGGGCTGGGGCCGGATCGCTAACTCCTTGGCCGGCAACAAGAACCGGCAGACGGCGCGACGCCAGCTATGCTGAATGCCTATCTCGATCCCGCCCGCATGTCCGTGTCACCGTACGACGAAATGACGGCCCCGGACGGGGTCCGGGCGCACTACCGCGCGTTTGCCGACTGGCTCGAGCGCACCGACGCCAAGCGCATCGCGCAAAAGCGCGAAGAGGCGGAGCGCGCGTTCCATCGCGTCGGCATCACGTTCGCGGTGTACGGCGACGACGGCGGCGCGGAGCGACTGATTCCGTTCGACATCGTGCCGCGCATTATTCCGGCCGATGAGTGGGCCATGTTGGAGGCGGGGCTCAAGCAGCGGGTACGCGCGCTCAACCTGTTTCTCGCCGACGTCTATCACGACCAGCGCATCCTGAAGGCCGGGGCGATTCCCGCCGAGCGCGTGCTCGGCAACGCGCAATACCGCCGCGAGATGGCGGGCATGAGCGTGCCCGGCGGCATCTACGCGCACATCGCCGGTGTGGACATCGTGCGCGCGGGGGCGGGCGAGTACTACGTCCTCGAGGACAACCTGCGGGTGCCCTCGGGGGTGTCGTACATGCTCGAGAACCGCAAGATGATGATGCGGCTCTTCCCCGAGCTTTTCGCCACGCGCTCGATCCAACCGGTCCAGCACTACCCGGACCTGTTGCTCGAGGACCTGCGCGCCGTAGCACCCAAGGGCGAGGACAGCCCGACGGTCGCGGTCCTGACGCCGGGCGCCTACAACTCGGCCTACTTCGAGCACGCGTTCCTCGCCCAGCAGATGGGTGTCGAGCTGGTGGAGGGGCAGGACCTCTTCGTACAGAACGACACGGTGTTCATGCGCACCACGCGTGGCCCTGCGCGCGTGCACGTGATCTATCGGCGGGTGGACGACGACTTCCTCGACCCGCTCGCCTTCCGCAAGGACTCGATGCTGGGCGTGCCCGGCCTGTTCTCGGCGTACCGCGCCGGGCGGGTGACGCTCGCCAACGCCATCGGCACCGGGGTTGCCGACGACAAGTCGATCTACCCGTATGTCCCGGAGATGATCCGCTACTACCTCGCCGAAGCGCCGATCCTGAACAACGTGCCGACCTGGATGTGCCACAAGCCGCAGGATCGCGACTACGCGCTCGCGCACCTGCCGGAGCTCGTGGTGAAGGAGGTGCACGGGGCGGGCGGCTACGGCATGCTGGTCGGGCCGGCGTCCACCGCGGAAGAGCGCGCCGCGTTCCGCGACCGCATCCTCGCCAATCCGGAGAAGTACATCGCCCAGCCCACGCTCGCGCTGTCCACGTGCCCGACGTTCGTGGGCGCGGGCATCGCGCCGCGCCATATCGACCTGCGGCCCTACGTCCTGTCGGGAAGCGACATCGACCTCGTGCCCGGCGGTCTCACCCGGGTCGCGCTGCGCGAAGGGTCGCTGGTGGTCAACTCGTCCCAGGGCGGCGGCACCAAGGACACGTGGGTGCTCGCATGAGTGAGGCGGGCGAGGCCGCAGGCCGAGCCGAGGCCCGAAGGGCGCGGCGCCGAACGATTGCGGGAGGCCGACGACGCAATGCCGCGCGTCACCCAAGGTTTGGTGGAGGCCGACGCATGAACCCCTCACCCCAGCCCTCTCCCCGCTCGCGGGGAGAGGGTGCCCGAAGGGTGGGTGAGGGGCGAAGGATACGCTGACAAATGCTTTCGAGAACCGCCAACGAGCTGTACTGGATGTCGCGCCACATCGAGCGTGCCGAGAACACCGCGCGCCTGCTCGACGTGACTTACCGCACGTCGCTCCTGCCGTACGAGCCCCTGGAGCCGGGGCTCGCCTGGGCCGAGCCGTGGGCGGTGCCGCTGGTCGCGAGCGGGCAGGCGACCGCGTACTACCAACGCTACCCGGCGCTCGCCGCCGAGAGCGTGCTGCGTTTCATGATCCTCGACTCGGCCAACCCGTCCTCCATCCTGTGCTGCCTGCGCGCCGCCCGCGAGTCGGCGCGCAGCGTGCGCGGCGCCATCACCTCGGAGATGTACGAGGATCTCAACGGCGCCTGGATCGAGATGCGCGGCTACGACTACCAGCGCGTCACCGGCATGGGCGTGTCGCAGTTCCTCGACTGGGTGAAGATGCGCTCGCACCTGGTCCGCGGCGTGACCTTCGGCACCATGCTGCGCGACGAGGCGTACCACTTCATCCGCCTCGGCACCCACCTCGAGCGCGCGGACAACACCGCGCGCATCCTCGACACCAAGTACCACATCCTGCTGCCGTCGGCGGACGACGTCGGCGGTGCGGTGGACTACTACCAGTGGGCGTCGCTGCTGCAGTCGCTGTCCGGGTTCGAGTCCTACCGCAAGATCTACAGCGACGTGATCTCGCCGCGCCGGGTGGCCGAGCTCCTGGTGCTGCGCGACGACATGCCGCGCAGCCTCCATGCCTGCTTGAACCTGATCGACGAGACGATGGAGATACTCTGCGACCAGAACAGCCGCGAGCTGCGCCGCCAGGCCGGTGAGCTGCACGCCCGCCTGCACTTCGGCCGCACCGACGACATCATCCGCTTCGGGCTGCACGAGTACCTCATGGACTTCCTCCAGCGGGTCTCGCTGCTGGGCGACGAGATCAGCGCCCGCTTCCTGGTCCCGAGCTACTGACGCCGCCCGCCGGGTACAATCTCTGGCTTTGCCCGCCGGCCGCAGCACGCCATGACCTATTGCGTCGCCATGTCGCTCGACTCGGGGATGATCTTCGCCTCGGACTCGCGCACCAACGCGGGCGTGGATCAGGTTGCGCGCTTTTCCAAGATGAAGGTGTTCGCCAAGGAGGGCGACCGCGTGGTGGTCACGCTGTCCTCCGGCAACCTGTCGATCACCCAGAACGCGCTCAGCGTCATGGAACAGAAGGCGCGCGGCGGCGACGGCGTTCCCAGCTTATGGAACGCGGCGTCGCTGTTCGACGTCGCGCGGCTCCTGGGCGACGCGCTGCGCGAGGTGAGGACCCGCGACGCACCCTACCTCGTCCAGAACAACGTCGACGCCTCGGCCAACTTCATCCTCGGCGGCCAGGTGCGCGGCGAGCCGCCGCGCCTGTTCAACGTGTACGGCGAGGGCAATTTCATCGAGGCCACGCCTGAAACCTGCTACTTCCAGATCGGCGAGACCAAGTACGGCAAGCCGATCATCGACCGCGTGATCAAGCGCGACACGAGTCTCCTCGACGCGACCAAGTGCACGGTGGTGTCGTTCGACTCGACCATGCGCTCCAACATCTCGGTCGGCCTGCCGATCGATCTCGTGGTCTACGAGGCGGACTCGCTGCGCGTCAAGCTTTCGCGGCGCATCGAGGAGACCGATCCGTACTTCCAGATGGTGCACACGCAGTGGGGGGAGGGGCTACGGAGGGTGTTCGCGCAACTGCCCGACCCAGATTGGACGTAGTAGGGTCAGAGTCGACCAGCAGTCCCTTGAAAATCCCACGGTGTCATCCCGAGGAGCGAAGGCGACGAGGGATCTGCTTTACGCAACTCGCTGATTCGTCGCGAAGCGGATCCCTCGCTCCGCTCGGGATGACACCGGATTGGGGATACGGTCGCGAAATTCAAAAAGTGCCAGCGGAGAAGTAGGGGTCAGAGTCGACTTTCTGCTACGTCGACGTCGACTGGACCGCCGTGCTGCTCCGCCCGCAAAACGAAAGTCGAATCTGACCCT
>JADLEZ010000628.1 GCA_020845855.1 Burkholderiales bacterium | reverse complement strand
TCGAGCTCCTTCACGCGCCCCTTGCAGTACGCCTGCATGTCCGCGGCGCCGGCGTCGGCGCAGCACTTTTCCGGCGGATCGCGCCGGTTGGTACAGAAGAAGACGTGACGCTCGTAGTAGCTCATCCTATCGATTATACGTCCCGGGACGCTAGAACCTATCTCACAACTTGTTTCCAGCGTGCGTCGATCGGAGGCTTTCTGCTCGCACGCGTGCGTTACTGAACGGCGCGCGCAGCGCGCTATGATCGACGCGCTTGGTTGCCTTTGCTGCGCGGAAGGCGCCCGGCCGCCCGAAGCCTTCCGCGCAAACTCCCCGGGCGCAAATCGGTCAGCCCGCCGCAAAAGCGGCCGCGGACCAGCGATTTGCGCACGAATCCGCTACGGCTCGCCCCACCGCGGACGCCCCGCGAGCACGAACAGCCACGCGGCGGCGAGCACCGGCCACAGGAGCAGCACGGATTGGGTGAGGCCGTTGAAGGTGAGGAGGTGCCCGTAGCGCCAGTTGAAGATCGTGAGCGGCGCGCGCGGCAAATCGACTGCGACGACCGGCAGCAGCAGCGAGGCGAGCAGAGCGATCGCGCAGGTCGCCACCTGCACCGGGCGCGGCAGGAAGATGGTGAACATCAGGATCATGAGCCCGATGGCCACACCGGCCAGCACGCCCGGCTTGAGCCACGTCTCCCATACCGAAGGCTTCAACAGCAGGATCGCCGCGACCCCCTTGGCGAGGAGGGCGAGGCCAATGAGGACCAGCACCGCGGCGCCGACGTACGCGCGCTCGCGCAACAGGAGCGTGACGAACAGGCCCACGCCGAGAAGCTGGAACGCGGACTGCGCCGCCTCGATGAAGGTGAACGCGACATCCGGCGGCGGCACCGCTGCCGGCGGCACCTGGTCCGCGCCGAAAGTGACCGCGAACAGCGCGATGCCGGGGTTGACCTGCGCCACGAGCCACAGCGCGAGAAGGGCGAGACCGAAGTCGCCGAGCTTGCCGGGCAGGAACGCGCGCTGGCGGGCCGCGGTCAGTGCGCCGCGCAGCCGCTGCGCGCGCACCAGCGCACCGCCCATGACGCCGCCGGCCAGGGCGCCGAACGTGTTGGCCGCGAGATCGATCAGGCTCGCGTCGCGCGGCGGCGTGAACATCTGCAGCGTCTCCATCGCGAAGGACATCGTAAGCCCCGCCGCGAAGGCGAGGGCGGCGCGCGCGCGCGGCGTTGCTCGCCGCGGGGACAGCGCAATGAAGAGGCCGAACGGGACGTAGGCGACGACATTGGCGATGACGTCGAAGCGCGTCCAGCGCAGCGGCCACGGCGCGAACGGCCAGAACGGCGCATCCACCGCCGGCGCGATCCAGGCCGAGAACGGCTGCAGGCTCGCGAACACGATGGCCGCGCCGTACAGCACTGCCAGCGCGTGCGGCAGAAGCGTGCGTTGACGTGCGCTGCTCATTTAAGGTGCTTGCGCACCACCGTCACCTTCTCGTGTGTCGCGATCCGCTCGAACCCCGCCGCCGTGAACATGGACAGTGATCCGTGATAGAAGTCCGCCGGCTTGTCCTCCCCGGGTCCGACGCGCCACGGAAACGCGTCGACCAGCGCCAGTCCGCGCGCGACGAGATTGTCGAGGCCGTATGCCAGCAACGCGCGCGAAATGCCTTGGCGCCGGCGCTCGGGATGGACCACGAAGCAGACGATCGCCGCCGCCTCGTGCCCTGGCACCGGCAGCGGCGGCGCCGGGATGCGCATGCGCTCGCACGCGAAGCGCAGCTTGGGGTACGGCTGCGCGTTCATCCAGCCGACCACCGCGTCGCCGTCGTACGCGAGGAAGCCCTCCATCTCGCCGACCTCGATGCGCGCAGCCATGGCGCGCCGGTTCATCGGCCCGTCGAAGCCCTTCCAGTCGAGCGCAGGGGGAACCTCATAGTAATGGCAATAGCAGGCCGCCCACTGCGGGTTGTCGGCGAACGCGGGGCCGCGCTCGTGATCGAAGAAGGCGAGGTAGTCGGCGGCGCGCGCGGGCGTCAGCCGCTCGATGCGCAGGCCCGGGCCGGCCGTTGGTCGAGATTGTGTCATTCCGAGCGGAGCGAGGGATGACACGGGTTGCGGATTACTTGCTCGCCTTGATCTCCGTCCACATCCGGCTGCGCAGGCGCCGCTGCGCGGGGGTCAGGTCCTGCAGCTGCTCGAGCTTGGCGGCGACGTCCTTGGGCGGAAAGATCGCGGGATACGCCTTGAGCTCGGGCTTGATGTACTTGGCCGCGTCGAGGTTGGGGTTGCCCGAGCCGATCAGGTTGGTGAGCTCCGCCGAATTCTTGCCGTCGAGCATGAAGTTGATGAACTTGGCGGCGAGGTCCGGCCGCGGCGCGCTCTTGTGGATGACCATGCTGTCGACCGCGAGCACGGCGCCTTCCTTCGGCATGCCCTGCAGGATCTTGAACTTGCGTCCGGCCGCCTGCGCGTCGAGATTGGCCTGGAAGATGTCGTTGCTGTAGCCGTGGACGAGCCAGATGTTGCCGACGGTGAGCTCCTTGATGTAGGACGAGGCGTTGAACGCCGCCCAGTAGGGCTTGGCCTTCTTGATGACGTCGGCCGCCTCCTTCCAGTGCTTCTCGTCGGTGTCGTTGGCGGAGTAGCCCAGGTACTTGAGCGCGGCGGCGAAGAGCTCGTTCGGGCTGTCGAGGACCGTCACCCGGCCCTTCACCTTGGCGAGGTACTTGGGGTCGAAGATGACGGCCCAGGTGTCCGTGGGCAGCCCTAGCTCTTTGATTTTCTCGTCGTTGTAGCCCAGGATCGTGGTCGACATCGCGTACGGCACCGAGTACTTGTTGCCCGGGTCGAACTTGGTGTCGAGGTACGCCGGGTCGACGTTCTTGATGTTCGGGATCTGCGCCTTGTCGAGCGGCTTGAGCTGGTTGCCCTTGATCAGCGCCTGCACGGCGTTGCCGGTGGGCACCAGCACGTCGTAGCCCTTGGCGCCGGCGGCGAGCTTGGCGAGCAGCTCCTCGTTGTCCGAGTAGTAGGTCTGCACCACCTGGCACTTGCAATCTTCCTCGAAGCGCTTGACCGTCTCGGGAGCGATGTAGTTGTTCCAGTTGTACAGGTGCAGCTTGTCCTGGGCGAGCGCGGGCACGGCGGCGAGCAGGACGAGCAGGGCGGCGAGCTTTTTCATGGTCGTATTCCTATTCGGAGCGCAGAAGGCCGGGGGCGACCTTCGACGCGATGACGATCAGCATCAACGTGAGCAGCATGAGCAGGGTTGACACCGCATTGACCTCGGGGGTCACGGCGATCTTGATCATGGAGTATATCTGCAGGGGGAGGGTCACGGTACCCGCGCCCGCCGTGAAGAAGGTGATCACGAAGTCGTCGATGGACAGCGTGAAGGCCATGAGCGCCCCGGCGATGACGCCGGGCATGATCAGCGGCAGGGTGACGTGGACGAACGCCTGCCCCGGCGTGGCGCCGCAGTCGCGCGCGGCCTCGACCAGGCTCTCGTCCATGCCGGCCATGCGCGCGCGCACCACGATGGCGACGAAGCCGATGCAAAACGCGATGTGCGCGAGCGCCACGGACAGGAGGCCGAGGGTGAAATTGAGCAGGACGAAGAAGATCAGCAGCGCCACGCCCATCAGGATCTCGGGGATCGCGATGGGGGTGAGCACCAGGAACGTGAGCATCGGCACGCGGTAGCGGTACATCGCGATGCCGGCCATCGTCCCGAGTACGGTGGACACGAGGCTCGCGACGACCGCGATCAGCAGCGAATTGCCGGCGGCCAGCAGCATCTCCTCGTTGGCGAAGAGCTTGCGGTACCAGTCGAGCGTGAAGCCCACCCACTCCGCGTTCAGGCGCGAGTCGTTGAACGAGTACACGACCACGATGGCGAGCGGCGCGTAGAGGAACGCATACGCGGCGAGCGCCGCGCTCCACAGCCAAGGGCGCCGCGCGCGCGGCCGGGCCGTCCCAAGGCGCGCGGCCCCCCTCTGGGGGGAGGCGGCGCGAAGCGCCGCTTCGGGGGGAGGCTTCGCGCGCCGCCGGGCCGTCCCAAGGCGCGCGGCCCCCCTCTGGGGGGAGGCGGCGCGAAGCGCCGCTTCGGGGGGAGGCTTCCTACGCATTGCCCGTCGCCAAGCGGCTCACGCCGCGCCGGCCCACCCATGCGGCCAGGCCCGCGAGGACGAGCGCGCTGGCCGTGAGCACGATCGACAGCACGCTGCCGAAGGGCCAGTCGCGCGTTTCGAGGAACTGCTGCTTGATGACGTTGCCGATGAGGGTGTCGTTCGGTCCGCCCAGGATGTCCGGGATCGCGAAGATGCCGAAGGCGGGAATGAAGACCAGCGCGGCGCCCGCGTAGACCCCGGGCAGCGACAGCGGGAAGGTCACGCGCCAGAATCGCTGCCAGGCGTTGGCGCCGAGGTCCTGCGCGGCGTCGAGCAGGGTCTGGTCATGCTTTTCGAGGTTGGCGTACAGCGGCAGCACCATGAACGGCAGGTGCACGTACACGAGGCACACCAGCACGGCGAAGGCGCTGAACAGCAGCGAAACGGGCTCGGCGCCGAAGGCCGCCAGCACGCCGTTGACGGTGCGGGCGACCGCGGCGTTCGGGCCGAGGATGATCATCCAGGCGTAGATGCGGATGAGGAAGTTGCTCCAGAAGGGAAGGATGACGAGCAGCAGCAGGAGATCGCGGTGCCTACGGTCGCTGCGCGCGATCAGCACCGCCAGCG
>JADLEZ010000627.1 GCA_020845855.1 Burkholderiales bacterium | reverse complement strand
GCGATCCAGAGCATGACCGGCAGCAGCGGCCGCCAACGGGTGCCGGCGGAATCGCTCGCGCACTTTCGAGTGGCAGTGCCGCCGAGACCGGTCGCGGAAGCATTCGGTCGCGCCGTCAAGCCAAAATTCGCACGGGCCAGCGCGGCCGTTCGTGAATCCCGCACCCTCGCCACCCTGCGCGACACGCTGCTGCCCAAGCTCATCTCCGGCGAGCTGCGCATCGAGGACGCCGAACGATTCACGGGGAAGGTTGCGTAATGGCCGAGGCGCCCGGCGGCGAGATCGTCGTCCACGAGGCCCCCGACGGGTCGGCCCAGGTCGACGTACGTCTCGATCGTGACACGGTCTGGCTCAGGCAGGAGCAGATGGCCGAGCTGTTCGGGCGGGAGCGCTCGGTAGTCACCAAGCACATCCGTAACGTCTTCAAGGAGGGCGAGTTGGAGTCCGAGGCGGTACGTGCAAAATTTGCGCGAATTGGAGGCTGCGCTCGCGCTGGTGCGCAAGGCGGCGGCGGGCGAGGCGCTCAGCGCCGACCAGGGGTGCGGGCTGGCCCCGCCTGCGATGCGCCGGGCCCGTTTCAACCCGGCGCCGCCTGGTAGGTTGCGCACCGGTGTTCCGTTGTTTCGGTAGTTATTTGCAATTACCGCAACTTCGGAACAAATTCCGATGCCCGCCCCCGATGCCAAGCTCACTAGGCTGTTCCGTTCCGCCGCACCGGTCCGGTCTCGCGACCTCGTCGCGGCGGGCATTACGCGCAGCGAACTCTCCCGCATGGCCGCGAGCGGACGACTCGAACGGGTCGCCCGCGGCCTGTACGCGCTTCCCGGCTACCGCGGCTCCGAGCACCAGGCTCTGGCGACAGTGGCGCGGAGGTCTCCCGGCGTCGTCTTCTGTCTCCTCACCGCGCTGAGACTTCACGATCTCACGACGCAGGCACCATTCGAGGTCTGGATCGGGATCGGAAACAAGTCCCATCCACCCCGCATCGACTACCCGAAGCTCCGAGTCGTGCGGTTCTCCCATGCGGGCCTGAGGCTGGGCGTGGAGAAGCGGAAGGTGGATGGCGTTCCGATCCATGTGACGAACGCCGCCCGGACCGTGGCCGATTGCTTCAAGTTTCGCAGCAAGGTCGGGCTCGACGTCGCCATGGAGGCACTCCGCGACGCACTACGCTCGAAGAAGGCGACCACCGACGAACTTTGGCACTTCGCAACGTTCGACCGCGTGGCGAACGTGATGCGTCCGTATCTCGAGGCCGTTGCGTGAGCGCCAGCCGCGCCGCCTCGATTCGCGCACGATTGCGCGACGTGGCGCGTGATCGAGTTCGATCCTGCCGCGACAAGGGTCGAAGAGATTCGCGAGAATGCGCGGTATGGTGGCTTGCGTGTTCGAATCTCCGGTACGCTGGACGGAGTGTCTTGCACGGCTCAGATCGACATCGGATTCGGCGACGCAGTAACGCCTGGACCAATGGTCGTCGACTACCCGAGCATGCTTGAAGGCGTTCCCTCGCCCCGTCTACGCGTCTACCCTCGCGAGTCCGTGATGTCGGAGAAGCTCGAAGCGATCGTCAGCCTCGGGATGGGCAACAGCCGCATGAAGGACTACTACGACCTGCGCGCACTGGTACGCGAAAACTTAGTTGACAGGGCAAGTCTCGTGGACGCCATTCGAGCGACATTCGACCGGAGGCATACACGGATACCCGAGGCAATCCCGGTAGGCCTGAGCGACGAGTTCGCCAGTAGCGCCGCGAAGACTGCCCAGTGGAGAGCGTTCCTCGACCGCAACCGCCTCGCGGGGCCGGCGCTTTCCGACGTGGTAACCGACATCCGAACAGCTCTGGTTCCTTCGATGCAACTCGCACGCGTTCCTGCCGAGTAGACATGGCCCGGTTCTCCGAATCCGTCGTCGAAGAGGCCGCCCTCGCCTGGCTCGAAAGCGCCGGCTGGCAGGTCCGCAACGGCGCCGAGATCGCCCCTGGCGAACCTGCGGCCGAACGCGACGACTTCGGGCAGGTGGTCCTCGCGCAACGCCTGCGCGATGCGCTGGCGCGGCTCAATCCCGCGCTGCCCGCCGAGGCACTGGAAGACGCCTACCGCAAGCTGACCCGGCCCGAGGGCGTGGATCTGGTCCAGCGCAACCGCGCTGTGCACCGGCTGCTCGTCAACGGCGTGACCGTCGAGTACCGCGACGCCGACGGCGGCATCCGCGGCGCGCAGGCGCGCGTGATCGACTTCGACGACCCGGCGCGCAACGACTGGCTGGCGGTGAACCAGTTCAGCGTCATCGAGAACAAGCACTCCCGGCGGCCGGACGTGATGCTGTTCGTCAACGGCCTCCCGCTCGCGGTACTGGAGTTGAAGAACGCCGCCGCGGAAAACGCCACGATCTGGAGCGCGTACCAGCAGCTCCAGACCTACCAGGCCGAGGTGCCGACGCTGTTCGCACCGAATGCGCTGCTCGCCGTGTCCGACGGCGTCGAGGCGCGGGTGGGCGCGCTCGGCGCCGGACGCGAGTGGTTCAAGCCCTGGCGCACCATCGCCGGCGACGCGCTGGCCGGCGCGGACGTGCCCGAGTTGCAGGTGGTGATCGAGGGCCTGTGCGCGCCGCGGCGCTTTCTCGACCTCGTGCGCGACTTCATCGTGTTCGAGGACGACGGCGGCCGCATCGTCAAGAAGATGGCCGGCTACCACCAGTTCCACGCGGTGCAGGTGGCGGTGGGCGAGACGCTGCGCGCGGCGGAACTGCACCGTGCCCGGGACGCAGCGGAAGGCCGCTACGAGGCAGGCCGCAAGCCCGGCGGCAAGCCTGGCGACCGGCGCGTGGGCGTCGTATGGCATACGCAGGGCTCGGGCAAGAGCCTGACGATGGCGTTCTACGCCGGGCGGGTCGTTCTCCACCCAGCGATGGAGAATCCGACGATCGTCGTGCTGACGGACCGAAACGACCTGGACAACCAGTTGCTCGGCGTGTTCTCTCGGTGCAGCGAGCTGCT
>JADLEZ010000626.1 GCA_020845855.1 Burkholderiales bacterium | reverse complement strand
TGGCCGCGGAGGTCTTTCGCGGCGGCCTGCAGACGGTCGGCCGCGGCCAGTTGGAAGCGGCGGCCACGGTGGGCTTGAGTGATCTCGCTACGCTGCGCCTGGTCGTGCTGCCGCAGGCGGTGGCGGCGGTCGTGCCGGCGCTGGTCAACGTCATGATCGCGGTGATCAAGGAAACCACGCTGCTGGCGGTGATCGGCGTCAACGACCTGCTCGCGGCAGTCGAGAACGGCGCGAAGTCGCCGGACTGGCTCGGGCCCGCGAACATCCTGACCTCGGGACAGGTGTTCCTCGCGTTCGCGTATCTCGCCGTCTGCTACTCGCTGTCGCGATTCAGCCGCCGGCTCGAGGCGCGGCGTTAGCAAATGCCGCCACCCGCGATGACCGCCGCAACCGCCCCCGGCGACACCCGCTCCGTCGTGCGCATGCACGGCATCAACAAATGGTACGGCCACTTTCACGCGCTGCGCGACATCGACCTTGCGGTCGCGGCCGGCGAGCGCATCGTCGTCTGCGGACCGTCGGGCTCGGGCAAGTCGACCCTGGTGCGTATCGCCAATCTGCTCGAGCCGTTCCAGCTCGGACGACTCGAGGTGTGCGGGATCGACCTTCGAGCCGACGAGGTCACGCGCGCGAAGCGCCTCGCGGTGAGCCGCAAGGTCGGCATGGTGTTCCAGCAGTTCAACCTGTTTCCGCACATGAGCGTGCTGCAGAACTTGACCGTAGGCCCGGTCCACGGCTTCGGTGTAAGCCCGCGCGAGGCGCTGGAGCGCGCGCTGCACTACCTCGAGCGCGTCGGCCTCACCGATCAGGCGGAAAAGCACCCGGCGCAGCTCTCCGGCGGCCAGCAGCAGCGGGTCGCCATCGCGCGCACGCTGTGCACGCGGCCCGAGCTCGTGCTGTTCGACGAGCCGACCGCCTCGCTCGATCCGGAAATGGTGAACGAGGTGCTGCAGACGATGGAGAGCCTGGCGGCCGAGGGCATGACGATGATCATCGTCACCCACGAAATGCGGTTCGCGCGCCGGGTGGCGGACCGCGTCGTCTTCATGGACCAGGGCCAGGTCATCGAGACCTCCGGTCCGGACGACTTCTTCGACCGGCCGCGCAGCCCGCGCCTGCGGTCGTTCCTCGGCCAGCTTCTCTCCCACTGACGCGGGCGTGGCCAAAACGCGCCCAACCCCGACCTTGGTCGGCGCTAGCAATTGTTGAAGCCTGCGCAGGCGCAAAATCGTGTCACCTGCGAGAAGCAAGATTCCTCGCTGCGCTCGGAATGACACACTCAGCGAACTGCGAGCGCTTGATCCGCGACAAGGCCGTTTCGCTCGCCGCTTGCCAGTATGGCGGCCGGTTCGGTTGCATTGGCACTTCGTCGAAATGGTGTCATTCCGAGCGTAGCGAGGAATCTGTTTTCGTAAGTGCTTGATGGTTTTGAACAACAGATCCCTCGCGTTGCTCGGGATGACACGGTTTCGCTTCTGTACACGCGAACTTCAACAAACTGTTGGCGCTGCCCATGAACGTCGCACGAGCCCTGCTCGAAGCCCTGAAGGCCCACGGCGCCCGGGAAGTGTTCGGCATTCCCGGCGACTTCGCGTTGCCCTTTTTCAAGGTGGTCGAGGATTCCGGAGTGCTGCCCCTGTACACGCTGAGCCACGAACCCGGCGTGGGGTTTGCCGCGGATGCGGCGGCGCGCGCCTCGTGCGGCATCGGCGTGGCCGCCGTGACCTACGGCGCCGGCGCGCTCAACATGGTCAACCCCGTGGCCGGCGCGTTCGCCGAGAAGTCTCCGGTCGTGGTCGTCTCCGGCGCTCCGGGCAAGAGCGAGTCCGGCCGCGGCCTGCTGCTGCACCACCAGGTGAAGACCCTCGGCTCGCAGTTCGAGATCTTCAAGGAAGTGACCTGCGACCAGGCGCGGCTGGACGATGCGACCAGGGCGCCCGGGGAGGTCGCCCGCGTGCTTCGAAGCTGCCTCACCTACTCCCAGCCCGTGTACATCGAGCTGCCGCGCGACATGGTCAGCGCACCGTGCGAGCCGGTGGTCGCCGCGGCCGAGCCCGCCTTCGACGCCGACGCACTCGCCGCCTGCGCCGACGAGATCGTCCGGCGGCTGCGCGACGCACAGCGGCCGGTGCTGATGGTGGGTGTGGAAGTTCGCCGCTTCGGCCTGGAGGACAAGGTAGCGGAGCTCGCGCGCCGGCTGGGCATCCCGCTCGTTACGAGCTTCATGGCGCGCGGTCTCCTCGCGAGCACCTCCGCGCCGGTGCTCGGCACCTATCTCGGACTCGCGGGCGCGCCGCAGATCACGCAACGCGTGGAGCAGTCGGATGCGCTGCTCCTGCTCGGCGTGATCGTCTGCGACGGCAACTTCGCGGTCTCGGCCCAGCAGATCGACTTGCGCAGGACGATCCAGGCGCTCGACCGCCGCGTCACGTTGGGCTACCACACGTATCCCGAGGTTCCGCTGCCGGCGCTGGTCGATGCGCTGCTCGCGCGCACCGCGGGAAGCGCAAGCGCGATGGACGCCCAGCCGCAGCGTTATCCCCGCGGGTTGGTTGCCGACGATGCGCCCATTACCCCGACCGACGTCGCCACCGCGGTGAACGACCTGATGGCGCAGGGGCATCGCTTCCCCATCGCCGCCGACATGGGCGACTGCCTGTTCACCGCGATGGATATCGAACACACCGCGCTGGTGGCGCCGGCGTACTACGCGAGCATGGGCTTCGGCGTGCCGGCTGGGCTCGGGTTGCAGGCGACGCTGGGACAGCGGGCGCTGATCCTGGTGGGCGACGGGGCGTTCCAGATGACCGGATGGGAGCTCGGCAACTGCCGCCGGTACGGCTGGGACCCGCTGGTGCTGGTGCTCAACAACATGAGCTGGGAGATGCTGCGGACCTTCCAGCCCGAGTCGAAGTTCACGGCGCTGGACGACTGGCACTTCGCCGAGCTGGCGGCGCCCCTTGGCGGCGTGGGCGTGCGCGTGCAAACGCGGCGCGAGCTGCGCGACGCGCTGGCACGTGCGGTAACGGCGCGCGGTGCCTTTCAACTCATCGAGATCATGATCCCGCGCGGCGTGCTGTCGGACACGCTGCAGCGGTTCATCGCCGGGGTGAAGCGGATTTCGGGCTAGATCAACCGGTCCGGCCGCGCCGGCGCGACTGGTCGGACGCCGGCGGGCGCGCGGCGCGCCGGCGCTCGCGGACCGGATCGACGGGGGTGCGCGCCGCCGGCTTTTTGCGCGCCGGCGGTTGCGGCGGCGCCTTCGGCTTCGCCCGCTCCGGGTTGGGCCGCCACAGTACCAGCACCTTGCCCAGGTGCTGCACGGGCGCGCAATCGAGCGCCGCGCAGGCCTGCGCGAGCATCGCCTCCCGCGCGTCGCGGTCGTCGCCCAGGACCCGCACCTTGACCAAGTCGTGGGCGAGCAGCGCCACGTCGATCTCGTGCAGCACGGCCGGCGTCATGCCGTGGTGGCCGACGATGACCACCGGCTCGAGATGGTGCGCCTTCGCGCGCAACGCGCGGCGCTGGGTGGGGGTGAGCGGGTCCATGGCGGCGAAGTGTACGTGGGAAAATGCGCCATGCCGCTCAATCCGTCCGGCAAAAAGCACCGCTTCGGCAAGGCGTGGATGCACGAGCACGTCAACGACCCGTACGTGCAGGAGGCGGCTCGCCGGGGCTACCGCTCGCGCGCCGCGTTCAAGCTGATCGAACTCGACGGCCGCGACCGCCTCCTGCGGCCCGGCCTGCGGGTGGTCGACCTGGGCGCCGCACCCGGGAGCTGGTCGCAGGTGCTGCGCGAGCGGGTGGGTGGCGGGGGGCGGATCGTGGCCGTCGACGTGCTGCCGATGGATCCGGTCGCGGGGGTGGA
>JADLEZ010000625.1 GCA_020845855.1 Burkholderiales bacterium | reverse complement strand
GACGCGCGGCAGGCGATTAGCGGCGTGCTCCCCGACATCGACGACACCATCACCACGCACGGGCGGCTCACGCCGGAGGCGTACGCAGCGCTCGCGCGCCTGCGCTCGGCGGGCAAGCGCGTGGTTCCGATCACCGGGCGGCCGGCGGGCTGGTGCGACCACATCGCGCGGATGTGGCCGGTCGACGCCGTCGTCGGCGAGAACGGGGCGTTCTACATGCGCTACGACGCGACCCGCCGCAAGCTGGTGAAGCGCTTCGTGGTCGACGACGCCACGCGCGCGGCGCATCGAGCGCGCCTGGCGGAGATCGGCCGCCGCATCCTCGCGGAAGTACCCGGGTCGGCGCTGGCTTCCGACCAGCACTACCGCGAAAGCGACCTCGCGATCGACTTTTGCGAGGACGTGGTGCCGCTGCCGCCGAAGAAAATCGACCGGATCATCGAGCTCATGGAGGCCGAGGGCATGACGGCCAAGGTGAGCTCGATCCACGTCAACGGCTGGTTCGGCCAGTACGACAAGCTCGGCATGACACGCACGCTATTCGCCGAAGCCTTCGCGGTCGACCTGGACGCCGATCGGGCGCGCTACGTGTTCGTCGGCGATTCGCCCAACGACGCGCCCATGTTCGCGTACTTTCCCAACGCGGCGGGTGTGGCGAACATCGCCGCGTTCGCGGACCGCATCTCCGCGAAGCCGGCGTATGTCACCACTCGCCCTGCGGGGGCGGGGTTCGTGGAGTTGGCCGACTTCCTGCTCGGTAAATAGGGTCAGAGTCGATACTCGCTACGAGATTCGACTCTGACCCCATTTACGTATTGAGTATCGACTCTGACCCCATTTACTTTTTCGGGGGCAGCGCGCCGACCCCCGCGAACCGACCGTCGCCGCCCATCGCATCCTCGATGCGCAGGAGCTCGTTCCACTTGGCGACGCGCTCGCTGCGCGCGAACGCGCCGACCTTGAGCTGGCCCGCGTTCCAGCCGACCGCGAGGTGGGCGATCGCGGTGTCCTCGGTCTCGCCGGAGCGGGCGGAGACGATCGTCCCGAACCCTGCCGCCTTGGCGGCGTCGAGCGCGGCCTTGGCCTCGGTCAGCGTGCCGGCCTGGTTCACCTTGATCAGCACCGCGTTGCACGACTGGTCGGCCGCGGCCTGTTCGATGCGCCCGGCGTTGGTGACGAGAAGGTCGTCGCCGATGACCTGGACGCGATGGCGCGCCGCGCGCGTGAAATTGACCCAGCCCGCGGGATCGTCCTCGCCGAACGGATCCTCGATCGACACGATGGGATAGTGCTCGATCCAGTCGAGCAGCATCTGCGTCATGCCGTCGCGGTCGAGCTCGCGCTTTTCGAGTGCAAGCGTGTAGCGCCCGTCGCGCCCGAACTCGGACGCCGCGATGTCGAGCGAGATCGCCGCGTCGCTGCCGGGGTGGCACCCCGCGCGCTCGATCGCGCGCACGGTCGTCTCCAGCGCTTCCTCGTTGGACGCGAACTCCGGCCACCAACCGCCTTCGTCCGCGACGCCGGCAAGCTTGCCGCGCTCGCGCATGAGCTCGCCCGCCGCGCGATAGATCTCGGCGACCATCGTGATCGCGTCGCCGAACGTCCACGCACCGATCGGCATCACCATCAGATCCTGGATGTCGATGCGCCGGCCGGCGTGCGCACCGCCGCCGAAGATCTGCACTTCCGGCATCGGCAGCGACACGGGATCGTCGCCGGCCAGGTACTGCCACAGCGGCATGTCGAAGCCCTGCGCACCAGCCTGCGCCACCGCGAGCGACACCGCGACGATCGCGTTCGCGCCGAGCTTCGCCTTGTTCGGCGTACCGTCGAGCTCGATCATCTTGCGGTCGACTTGGACCTGCTCCAGCGCATCCATGCCGAACAGCGCACGCGCGATCGGCCCGTTCACGTTGGCCACGGCCTGCACCACGTCGTAGCCCGCGTACAGGGTACCGCCGTCGCGCAGGTCGATCGCCTCGTTGGACCCGCGCGACGCACCCGCGGGCGCGATGCCGCGTCCCGTGACGCCGCTCGCGAGCCGCACCTCGGCCTCGACCGTGGGCCGCCCGCGGGAGTCGTAGACGCGCCGCGCGTGCACGCGGCTGATGGTGGTGGGAGTCACGGCGCGAAATCGTGCACGAGGCGTGCCACCGACGCGGCGGGCTCCCGCAAGTGAACGTGCGCGAAGCGCCGCACGGCGGCCTGCGCATCCGCGGTCAAGTACTCGACGGGCGACTTGCCGTCGACGCGCGCGAGCAACAGGCCCGGCAACAACGCCGCGGTCCGGGCGTCGAGATCGGCCCACGGCTCCCACGCCGCGTGCGCGCGATACGCCGCCACGAGCTCCCGCGTCATCGCCGCGTACTCCGCACGCCAGCGCGGGCGCCAGGCGGACTTGAGCAGCAGGTGATTGACGGCGAACGCCAGGTCGAACGCGGGATCGCCGTACCAGGCACACTCGGCGTCGAGGATGACCGGGCCGTCGGGTCCGATCAGGATGTTTTTGGGACTGAAGTCGCCGTGGACGAGGACGCGCCTCGTC
Source organism: Burkholderiales bacterium (assembly GCA_020845855.1). Lineage (GTDB taxonomy): Bacteria > Pseudomonadota > Gammaproteobacteria > Burkholderiales > Casimicrobiaceae > VBCG01. Next base: position 1,853 of record JADLEZ010000625.1, on the reverse strand, counting down.
GCCGCGGTCGTGGCCACGAGGGCGGAGAGCCGTGCTGCGACCGCCGGGTTGACCCGCGCCGCGGTCGCAAGATATGGATCGAGCCGCAGCGCGTGGAAGAGCGCGTCGGTCGCGAAGCGCGCTGCGAGGTCCGCCCGGTCGGCGGTAGCGGCATGGATGCGCCCCAGTACGTCCCCGACGTGCCGCGCCATGGCCCGCGTTCCCGCGCCTTCGGCGAGCAGCGTTTTCCACACGGGATAGCGCTCCGGCGGCAGCCACGCCATCGCGAACGCGCCCGCCTCGCGATCCTCGCCCAGCAACCGCGGCACCGACGCCGGGGCGATGCCCGCGGCGACGCGCATCCACTCGGCCTCGTACTGGTTACGGCCGACCGGCACCTGCCAATCCGCGGCCACCTTGAGCCGCGGGAGCGCTCGCTTGACGCAAACGACGCCGGACGGCAATTCCGCGCGGTATATATCCGAGGACACGCCACCGGCCAACGGGGTCAGGACTACGAATGAGTCAGCGCTCACTATCGCCATGCGGACTAATGCGCGGGCCATATCCTGCGCGCCGTCGACAATCGGCCCAGGCGGCATTGAGGAAGCGAGGGGCGTCATCCGGGCAAAAATCACGAGCGGTACGGTAATTGCATACTAAACGTGTCCCAGAACTTGAGCGAAGCTCCCCAATGGCTTGATCGACAGGCAATCGCGGGGCTTCCGACTTAACGGGGGACGGATCGTGATTCGCTACGGCTTCAATATTCGCACCAGACACGGGCAGCGGGTCGAGAACATCCTCATCATGGCGCCGTCGCAGGACGACGCCGAGCGCCGCCTGCGCCAGATGTACCACCACTGCGTGATCGTCGACTGCCAGGAGCAAAGTGTGCCGCGCCGGCTCGAGCCGCTCGACGTCGACAGCATCATCGGCCTCATCAGCGCAGGCATGTCGTCAGCGCAAGAATCCGGCACCCAGTAGCTCTTCGTACAGGGCCGCGTAATCCAGCGCCCCGCGGCTTCCGGGCGCATGCCGGAAGATGTCGACCTCCATCGACGGACTCTCCGCCAGCTTCACGTTCTCGCGGATTCGGGTGACGCAGACTTCCTCCGCGCGCAGCACCTCCCGCATGCGGCCCTCCACCTCCGCAGTCATGCGTCGGCGCGCGTCGTAGCGCGTCAGCAGATACCGCCGCGGCAGCCGCCGCTTGAACACCGGCTCCAGCGCATTGAGTGCCCGCTCCACCTGCTCCGCCCCCTTGAGCGACAGGAAGTCGGCGGACACCGGCACCAGCAGCAGGTCGGCCGCGAAGATGGCGTTGAGCGACAGCACGTTGAGCAGCGGGCAGCAATCGATCACCGCCGGACCCGGGAGGGCGCCCGGCTCGTGCAGCGCGACACGCAAGCGCGTCACCACGTTCACCCCCTTGCCGAGCATGGTGTCGAGCTTGGCGAGTTCCAGATGCGCGGGCAGCAGAATCGCACCGCTCTTGGTGATCTGCGCGATGTCGGCGAGCGGGCGCTGGCGGGTGAAAAAGCTGTAGATCGAGTCCTCGGCGGTGCGCGGATGCACGCCGAACACGTGCGACAGGTGGCACTGCGGATCGAGGTCGATGGCGAGCGGCCGCTGCCCGCGCTGGCCGATGGCGGCGAGGAGGTTGAGCGCCGTGGTCGTCTTGCCCACGCCGCCCTTCTGGTTGAACACGGCCACGATCGCCACGCCGCGAGGATAGCGCATGCGAACCCAAGCGGCGCCGGACTCGATAGCAAGTCCCTGCGCCGCGGGGCTTGGATTCGGCGCGCCTCGCGCCCATTTCGGGGACGTACCCCATTACGGGGACGTACCCCATTACGGGGACGTACCCCATT
>JADLEZ010000624.1 GCA_020845855.1 Burkholderiales bacterium | reverse complement strand
GCGGCGATCGTCGGCTGCACGTCCATCTGCAGGCTGTTCCAGATCCGCACCGGCAGCGTCTGCGAGCGCACGTCGGCGAGGAAGAGCGAGATGATGAGCTCGTCGAACGAAGTGAGGAAGGCGAACAGCGCCGCCGACGCGAGTCCGGGGGCGGCGAGCGGCATCACGACGTGGGTGAACACCCGCAGCCGGCTCGCCCCGAGGGAGAGCGCCGCGCGCTCCAGGTTGACGTCCACACCGTTGAGCGTGGACAAAAGGATCAGCAGCACCACCGGCAGCGCGAGTACGGCGTGGCAGAAGCCCAGCCACAGCACGCTGCCGACCAGGCCCACACCCGCCGAGATGAAGTAGATCGCGATCGCGGTGACGACGGTGGGTACGATCATCGGGGTCAGCAGCACCGCGAGCAGCAGCGTCTTCGCCCGCATCCGGCCGCGCGCGAGCGCATAGGCGGCGAGAAAGCCGGTAAGCGTGGAGATCACGCAGGCGATCGCGGCGATCTTCAGGCTGAACCAGATCGAATCGCGCCAGCGCACGTCGCCGAAGAAGGCCTCGAACCAGCGCAGGGAGAGCGACTCCGGCGGGAACTTCAAGTAGGCCTCGCCCGAGAAGGCGACCACGATCAGGATCGCGATCGGCGCGATCAGCACCAGGCCGACCACCCACACCACCGCAACGAGCCACCGGGCGCCGATGCCGCCACTCACGTCAGACTCCCTGCAGCAGCCGACGGGCGTCGGCGAAGCGGAAGTACAGTCCATAGAGGAGCAGGGTCGCCACCAGCAGGACCAGCGACAGGATCGCCGCCAGGCGCCAATCGAGCGCGATCTCGGCGGCGCGCTCGATCAGCATCGCGATCATCACGTCGGAGGGCCCGCCCATCAGCGCCGGCGTGATGAAAAAGCCCAGCGCGAGGATGAAGACGATGAGGCACGCGGCGAGCACGCCGTGCATGGACAGCGGCAGGAACACGTGCCGGAACGCGAACCGGCGGGTGGCCCCCAGGCTCGTTGCCGCGCGCATCAGCGAGGGGTCGATGCCGCGCATTGCGGCGTACAGCGTCAGCACCATGTACGGCAGCAGCACGTAGGACATGCCGAGCACGATCGCCGGCTTGTTGTACATGAGCGGCAGCGGCTCCGCGACGAGGCCGGACTCGAGCAGCGCGCGATTGATGACGCCGTTGCGGCCGAGCAGCACCATCCACGAGTAAGTGCGCACGATGACGCTGGTGAAATAGGGCACGACGATGCAGAAGATCACCAGCGTAAAGCGCCAGCCGCGGTCGGTGGTCAGGAAGTAGGCCACCGGGTAGCCGATGACCAGCACCGTCAGGGTGACGACGAGCGCGATGCCGTTGGTCGTCAGCATCGCGTTCTGCATCGCCGGCGAGCCCAGGACGTCGGCGAACGCGCCGGCCATCGAACGCGGTTCGTTGTCGATGAAGAACACGCGCACGAAGAACGCCGCCAGCGGAAACGCGAACCCGAGCACCAGCATCGCGAGCGCCGGCAGCAGGAGCCAGCCGTTGCCCGCCCGGCTGCTCACGCTTGCACCGGCAGCAGCGAGAGGTCCGCCTCGCGCCAGCGCAGGCCGACCGTTTCGCCGGGTTCGGGACGCAGCGCGTAGGCGCTGTTCGCCACGTCCACCTTGAGCTCGATCGCCTCACCCACCCGCAGCTCGTAGCGGATCACGCCGCCCAGGAACGAGCGGCGGTGCACGCGCGCGTGCAAGCGCGCCTCGCCGGCGGCACACAACACGAGCTTCTCCGGCCGCACGAAGAGCAGCGCCGCGCCGCCGGCCGGCCAGCCTTGCGCCGCCGGGACCGAAACCTCGAATCCACCCGCGGCGCCGAACTGAGCGAGCCCGCCTTCGCAGGCCAGCACGCGGCCTTCGATGAGGTTCGCCTCTCCCAGGAACTGGGCGACGAAGCGATCGACCGGCCGCTCGTAGACATCCCCCGGCCGGCCGAGCTGCGCGATGCGGCCGCGATCGAGGATCGCGATCCGGTCCGACATGTTGAGCGCCTCCTCCTGATCGTGGGTGACGTAGATCACCGTCATTCCCAGGCGGCGCTGGATGTCCTTGATCTCGGCCTGCATGTCGTAGCGCAGGTTCTTGTCGAGCGCGCCCAGCGGCTCGTCCATCAGCACCACCGGCGGCGAGTAGACGATCGCACGGGCGATCGCCACCCGCTGCTGCTGGCCGCCGGAGAGCTCGCGCGCGTACTTGCCGGCATGGCGCGCAAGCTGCACGAGATCGAGCGCGCGCGCGACCTCGGCCTCGATGCGCGAGCGCGCCATGCCCCGCGCGCGCAGCGGGAAGGCGATGTTGTCGAACACGTTCATGTGGGGAAACACGGCGTAGTTCTGGAACACCATGCCCAGGCCGCGCCGCTGCGCGGGCGTGCCCGCGATGTCGCGGCCGTCGATGCGGATCTCGCCCTCGTCGACCTCGGTGAAACCGGCGAGCATCATGAGCGTGGTCGTCTTGCCCGACCCCGACGGGCCGAGCAGCGAGAAGAACTCGCCCGGCGCCACCGCGAGCGACAGGCTGTCGACCACGCGCTCGTCGCCGTAGCGCTTGGTCACGCCGCGCAGCTCGATCGCGCCGCGCGCCGCCGTTGCTGCCGCAGCCGCCGGCGAGGCGGGCCCGAGACCGGCACCGTCAGCCATCGCTTGCCGCATCGCGAATGGGAGCGCGCCTCGGTCGCGAGAGGCGAGGGCTCATGCCGTTTCCTGAAATTATCGGGGTCCGATCGGGCAGCCAGGGAGCGTATCACGGGTCCACGCGGGCCGGTTACCGGAGAGAGGGAGCGAGTGCTGATTGCCTAGGGCGAGCGAGCCGCCGGATTACCAGACGACGGAGACTCCAGTCATGCCGCGCAGCCGCTCGTCGGCGCTCACCAGCCGCGCGCCTCGGCAAAGCGCCGTCGAAACAATGATTCGGTCCGCGGGGTCGCCGGGAAAGTTGCTGTTCAATCGACCGGCGGACGCGGCGATATCGGCCGTCACAGGCTCGACTGCGATTTCCGGCAGAATCGCAAGATCCGCGAGCCATTGATCGGCCGGCATCGTGAGCGCCAGTC
>JADLEZ010000623.1 GCA_020845855.1 Burkholderiales bacterium | reverse complement strand
GAATCAACCGCACCAAGTCCTCGCGACCTCCATTGCACCGTGAGCATCACCCCCATGTCAGCCACCAAGACTTTCGGTCTCGCAGGTATCCTCGGATGGCCGGTCGCGCATTCGCGCTCGCCGGCGATGCACAACTACTGGCTGGCCGAGCACGGACTGCCCGGCAGCTACGTGCTGCTGCCGGCCCCGCCCGAGCGGCTGCCCGCGGCGCTCGCCGGACTTCCGGCGCTCGGATTCCGCGGCTGCAACGTCACCACCCCGCACAAGCAGGCGGTGATGCCGCTCATCGATCACATCGATCCGATGGCCGCGCGTATCGGCGCGGTCAACATGATCGTCGTCGAGCCCGACGGCAGCCTGCGCGGCTTCAACACCGACGGCAACGGCTTCGTGCAGGGCCTGCGCGATGCAAAGCCCGACTGGCGCGCCGACGAGGGTCCGATCGCGATCGTCGGCGCCGGCGGCGCGGCGCGCTCGATCCTCGCGGCGATGATCGAAGCGGGCGCGCGCGAAATCCGGCTCGTCAACCGAACCCACGAGAAGGCGCTAAGACTCGCCGCGGACCTCCCCGGACCGGTCGTCCCCGTGCGCTGGGAAGAGCGCGCCGAGGCGCTGCGCGGCGTGGCCACGCTGGTGAACGCGACCACCCAGGGCAGCGCGGGCAAGCCCGCGCTCGACTTGGCGCTCGACGCACTGCCGCGGGATGCGATCGTCGGCGACGCGATCTACGTCCCACCCGAGACGCCGCTACTCGCCGCGGCGCGGGCGCGTGGCAACCGCACCGTCAACGGCCTCGGCATGCTGCTCAACCAGGCCCGTCCCGCCTTTCACGCCTGGTTCGGCGTGATGCCGTCGATCACGCCGGGCCTGAAGCGCGCGATCGAGGCGACATTCTGAACCCCCCACCCCGAACGAACCCAGGAGGAATGATGAAGCGCAGCACCCGCCTTATCGCCGCGATCGGCTTCGCCATCGCGGCTGTACCCGTCTTCGCCCAGCCGATCAAGATCGTCGGCCTCGTCGAGCTTTCCGGAACCGGGGCGACGTCGGGCACCAACTTCGACAACGGCGCGAAGCTCGCCGCGAAGGAAATCAACGCCGCCGGCGGCATCCTCGGCCGGCAGGTCGAATACACGTCGAGCGACACGCAGTCGAACCCGGCGGTGGCGAAGGCGCTCGCGCAGAAGGCGGTCGACGACGGCGCCTACGTCGTGATGGGCCCGGTGTTCTCGGGCTCGATCCTGGTGAGCATGACGGAGACGCAGCGCGCCGGCGTGCCGAACTTCACCGGCGGCGAGGCCGCCGCGATCACGCAGAAGGGCAATCCGTACATCTTCCGCACGTCGTTCACGCAGGCCACCGCGATGCCGAAGGTCGCGCGCTACATCAAGAACGGCCTCAAGGCGAAGACCGTGGACCTCATGTGGGTCAACAACGACTTCGGCAAGGGCGGCCGCGACGCGATCATGAAGGCGCTCGCCGCCGAGGGCATCAAGGTCGGCGCCGACATCCCGACCGATCCGGGCCAGGTCGACTTCAGTGCGGCCGTGCTCAAGGCCAAGCAGAGCAACGGCGACGCCCTGTTCGTGTATCTGAACGAGGAGGAGTCGGCGCGCGCGCTGCGCGAGTTGCAAAAACAGGGCTACTCCAAGCCGAGGGTCGGCGAGACGACCCTCACCGGCCAGAAGGTGATCGAGCTCGCCGGCGAGGCGGCGAACGGCGCCATCGCCCACGTCGGACTCACCGCCGACGCGCCGCTCGACACGGTCCGGAAGTTCGACAAGGCGTTCCAGCAGGCCTACGGGACCCGCTCGGACCACAACGGCATCAAGGGCTACACCGGCATGTACTTCGTCAAGGTGATGACCGAGCGCATCGGCAAGGTCGACGGCAAGGCGTTCGCCGCGGCAATGCACGGCGCGAAGATGACCGTCAAGGACAATCCCGGCGTGCTGATGGACGTCACGTTCGACCAGCACGGCGACCTCGACCGCGAGAGCTTCCTCACCAAGGTCGTCAACGGCAAGCAGGTCGTCACCGAAATCCTGCCCCCGCTGGGCGCGAAGTAGGCAACGCACAACGCACTACCTCCCTGCCGCCGGCGTCCGCGCGCCGGCGGCGGCGGCGGCAAACGTCGAGGCGCACGCCATGAACGAATTCATCCAGCTCATCGTCTCGGGTACGGCGACCGGCGCGATCTACGCGCTGGCGGCGCTCGGGTTCACGCTCCTGTGGCAGGCCTCGGGCACGATCAACTTCGCGCAGGGCGACTTCGTGATGCTGCCGGCGTTCACGATGCTCTTTTTCATGTTCGCCGGCGCCCCGCTGTGGCTCGCGTTCCTCGCCACCTGCGTGGCCGCGATGCTCGTCCTGGGCGTCGGGTTCAAGAGGCTCATCGTCGACCCGCTGATCCGCCACGGCGTCATCCCGCTCGTCATCGCCACCCTGGGCGTGTCGATGGCGCTCAAGACGAGCGTACGCGCGGGCTACAGCGCCGAGGCGCACCAGTTCCCCGCCGTCTTCCCGGCCGGCCAGTTCACGATCGGCGGCGTCACCGTGTCCTGGGCCGACATCGGCACGCTGGCGGTCGCCGCGATCATCGTCGTCGGCCTGCAGATGTTCGTGACCCGCACCCTCACCGGGCGCGCGATGCAGGCGGTCGCGCAGAACACCGACGCCGCCCGTGTGCTCGGCATCGACGCCAAGCGCATGGTGCTCTACACGTTCCTGATCAACGCGATCCTCGCCGTGGTGACCGCGCTGCTCATCACCCCGACGTATCTCGCCAAGTTCGACATGGGCGACTCGATCGGGCTCAAGGCTTTCTTCGCGGCAATCATCGGCGGGTTCAACCAAACGCGCGGCGCGCTCCTGGGCGGCGTGCTGATCGGCGTCCTCGAGAATCTCGTCGGCTTCTACTGGTCGCCGGCGTACAAGGAGGGCGTCGCGCTGATGCTCTTCCTGGTCGTCATCCTGTGGCGCCCCGAAGGCCTGCTCGGCAAGGTCGAGGAGCGCAAGGTATGAACACGCGAGTCCACCTTGTTGTTCTGACGGCAGTCGTCGCGGCGCTGGCGATCGTCGCGCTGTTCCTCAAGCGCAGCGAGGTCTACCTCCTGACGCTGTGGGCCGTCTACGTGATGGCGACGATGGGCCTCAATCTCACCGCGGGCTACGCCGGACAGATGTCGCTCGGCCAGGCGGCGTTCCTCGGCATCGGCGCCTACTTGGCCGCGATCCTGCTCAAGCTCGGCTGGCCGTTTCTGGTCGTCGTGCTGGTCGCGGCGATCGTCTGCTTCGCGGTCGGCCTCGCGCTGGGCTTCCCGGCGCTGCGCGTGCAGCATCACTACCTCGCGTTCGCCACGCTCGGCTTCAACGTGCTCGTCTATCTCGCCATGCGCAACGAGGAGGAGATCACCGGCGGCACGTTCGGCATCTCCGGCATCCCGCGGCCGACGATCCTCGGCGTCGATCTGGGCGGCCACGTCGCATTCTGGTACTGGACGCTCGCGTCGCTCGTCGTCCTCGGCGGATTGCTCTGGTGGCTGCTGCGCTCGCCCTGGGGCCGCGCGTTCGCCGCGTTGCGCGACAACCCGATCCGCGCCGAGAGTCTGGGTGTCAACATCACCGCGTACACGCTGCTCGCGTTCGCGATCGGCGCCGCCTTCGCCGGCGTCGGCGGCGTCTACTACGCCTGCCTCGTCGAGTTCATCGAGCCGGGGCCGTTCCACTTCTCGACCTCCCTCATGATGCTGCTCGCCGTGATCGTCGGCGGCTCCGGGAAGTTCTACGGGCCGGCGCTCGGCACGGTGATCGTGATCCTGTTGCCCGAGTTCCTGCGCGGCTCGGCGGTGCCCTGGCTCAAGTTCATGCAGGTCTGGTACCTCGCCGTCTTCGGCGTGGCCGTGGTCGCGCTGATGGTCTGGCTGCCCGGCGGCCTGTTGTCGATCAGGGAGCGGCTCGACCGCAAGGGAGGGCCGCAATGAGCGTCGTCACGAGCGCTGCAGGGCCGTCCCGGGGGGACCACGCCGGCAAGACCTTCCTCGAGGTCCGCGACGTCCGCAAGCACTACGGAGCGATCAAGGCGGTCGACGGCGTTTCGTTCAAGGTCGGTCCCGGCGAGATCGTCGGCGTCATCGGGCCCAACGGCTCGGGCAAGACGACGCTGTTCAACAGCATCCTGGGCCAGATCCGCCCGACGTCGGGAAGTGTCGAGTTCTGCGGCGAGGACATCACCGCGATGTCGCCGCTCGAGCTTTCGCGCCGCGGAGTGGGGCGCACGTTCCAGACGCTGCAGGTGTTCGGACTGCTTTCGGTGCGCGACAACCTGATCGTCGCCGCGCAGGAGTTCCAGGGCGGCCTCGCCGGACGCCTCTTCGCCGCGCCGGACGCGGGACTCGGCGCGCGCGCCGACCAGATGATCGAGCTGTTCCGCCTGAAGCACGTCGCCCACCTGCCCGCCGGGCGCCTTTCCTACGGACAGCAGAAGCTCATCGACATCGCGATGGCGTTCATGCCGAACCCGCGGCTCGTGCTGCTCGACGAGCCCTGCGCGGGCGTGAACCCGAGCCTCGTCGACCAGCTCCGCGAGCTCCTCGTCGAGCTCAACAAGACGCAGGGCGGCAGCTTCGTCGTCATCGAGCACAACATGGACTTCATCATGAAGCTCTGCCCGCACGTGATCTGCATGGTCGAGGGCAAGGTGCTGTCCGAGGGAAAGCCCGGCGACGTCCAGGCCAACCCCGCGGTGCTCGAGGCCTACCTGGGGAACTAGAATGAAACAAGTGCCAGGCGTGACACCCCTCACCCGCCCTGTCGGGCACTCCCTCCGCACGCAGTTGCGGCATGCGGATCGCTTGCGTCGTCGGTCGTCCCTCGGTCGCTCGGCGACGCGCCCTTCGGGCCTTGCTCGCTTTCGCTCGCGCGCCTCGCTTACTCCCACTCTCCCCGCATGCGGGGAGAGGGCTGGGGTGAGGGGCGGCGGCGATTTCATGCGTCACGGGTGCCGCGGCGCGGCATGGGATCACTGACGTGGCCGACAAGATCATCGAGTTCGACAAGGTCGTCGCGGGCTATTCGCCCAGCCTCACGATCCTCAACGAAACGACACTCGACGCCCGCAAGGCCGAGATCACGCTCGTAATCGGCCCCAACGGCGCCGGCAAGTCGACGGTGCTGAAGACGCTGTTCGGCTTCCTCACGCCGCGCTCGGGCGAGATCCGCTTCGAGGGCCGGCGCATCAACGGCCGCACGCCGCGGGAGCTTCTCGCCGAAGGCATCGCCTACGTCCCGCAGGGCCGCAACCTGTTCCCTTCGCTCACGGTTCGGCACAACCTCGAGCTCGGCGGCTTCACGCTGCCGCGCGCCGAGGTGCCCGGGCGCATCGACGAGGTGCTCGAGCGCTTTCCGCGCATCCGGGAGCGGCTGGACAACCAGGCCTCCACGATGTCGGGTGGCGAGCAGAAGCAGCTCGAGATCGGGCGCGCCCTGCTGCTGCGGCCGCGCGTGCTGTTGATCGACGAGCCGTCGATCGGGCTCTCGCCGATTCTGGTGCGCGACGTGATGACGTTGCTGCGCGGACTCGCCGACGCCGGCACCACCGTCATCATGGTCGAGCAGAACGTGCGCACCGCGCTCAAGTACAGCAACCGCGCGCTGGTGCTCGAGATGGGCCGGCTCGCGCTCGACCGCCCGGCTTCGGAGCTCCTCGGAGACCCGAATCTGAACCGCCTGTTCCTCGGGGCGGGTACCCGCAAGGCAGAACCCGCTCGCGCCTGAAATAGGGACGTACCCCATTTCGCGCTTGAAATAGGGACGTACCCCATTTCGCCATTTCGCCATTTCGGACGCGTTCGGACCACGAATCCGGCGGGTTGCGCGTCAGCCCGCTGCGGCGATCGTGCACGCGAGCCGGAACATGACCGGCTCCGCCCACGCCGCGCCCGCGGACATCCACCAGTCCGCGGCAAGCGCCGTCCCTATGATCCCGTCGAGGGCGGCCGCGTCGTGGCCGGTCACGACGAGGGCGGCGGGCACTGACGCGTCGCGGCCGCGGATCGATTGCTCCTGCGTCATCGGCGCGGGGATCGCGTTCTCGTAGAGTCGCCAGGAGGCCACGCCCGACATCGCGGCGATCGCGGGCATCGTCTCGCCGACGAGCCGGTACCGCAGGGCGTCCGCGCGGCCACTCTGCGGCGCATGCGCGATCACCAGCGCGTGCCCGCCGACGACCTCCCCCTCTCCGGCGACGACCCGGCAGAGGGTGCGACGCATGCCGAGATAGGCTTTCATGATCGCGGCGGTCCACGGTGTCGGACGGTCGAGATGCTCGCGGTACGCCGGCGAGGTGAGGACCGCCGGCTCGTCGACGTCGTAGATCACGCAGTAGCGCGGCGAGCCCGCATCGGCAACCCAGCGCGTCCCGCGCCGGAACCCGGGGATCGCGAGCCGTTCCGGCAGGTGCTCGCGCGTGTGCCAGTCGTCGTGCTCGACGATCGCGCCCTCCGCGACGTCGAACAGGAGCAGCAACGCGCCGCACGCGCGCGTCATCGAAGGTTTCCGCGGTCGCGCATCGGCAGCGGCGGGAGAGGTCGAAAATCCGTCATTTTCACAGTCGGTGACCGAGCGCGGCGGCATCGTGGATCGCCTCGAGGGCGGTGCGCGGCTCCGCGGCATCGCCGACGACGTGCACCTCGAGGCCGGGCGCGAGCGCGATGAGCGCGGAGACGAGATCATCGATCGGCAACATCGAGCTTGTCGCCGCGACCAGGTCGATGCCGTCGACGCTCCACCGGCGCTCGCCGTTCCACAGCTCCGCCGACCGGGGACCCAGCCGCTCGACGGTGGTGCCGGAATGGATCGAGATCCGCGCGTTTTCCTCGAGCGACTGAAGCTGGAAGCGGCGCGAGCGCGTCGCGATGTCGGTGGCGAGCTCGCGCGCGGACTCGACCAGTATCGTCTCGGCGCCGCGCTCTGCGAGCACGCGGGCGACTGCGATACCGCGAATGCCGCCACCGATGACCAGCGCCCGCGCGACACCCGCGGCCGGCCTGCGCAGGATCTCGCAGGGATCCACGAGGGGCGCCTCCTCGACCCCCGGAATCGCCGGCAGGCCGGGCCGTGACCCCGTCGCAACGACGACCGTTTCGGGACGATCCGCGAGCACGCGCCCGGCGTCCGCCTCGACGCCGAGGACGACCTCGACACCCGCCCGCGCAGCCGCTCCCGCGAGCCACGCGGGATGTCCCGCGAATTCCTCCCGTCCGGGTGCGTACCGTGACAGCAGCATCTGGCCGCCGGGCTCGCCGTCGCGCTCGTAGAGCTTGACCTTGTGTCCGCGCAACGCGAGCACCCGGGCCGCCTCGAGTCCCGCGGGCCCCCCGCCGACGACGACGATCCGCCGTGCCGGCGACGCGGGCCGGATCGCGTACTCGCGCTCGCGCCCTGTCGTCGAGTTGACGAGGCAGATGATGGGGAGCCCGCGCGCGTGCAGGTCGCTGCAGCCCTGGTTGCACGCGATGCAGGCGCAGATCTGCGCGGCGCGCCCGTCGCGCGCCTTGGCCGGGAACTCCGGATCCGCGTGCAGCGCGCGCCCGAGTGTCACGAAGTCGCAGGCGCCCGACTCGATCAGGTGCTCGGCGACACTCGGATCGCTGATGCGGCCGGAGACGCTCACCGGTACGCTCGCGTGCTGGCGCACCTCGCGCGCGAGGGGCGCCAGCACGCCCTGCGGCATCTCCATCGGCTGCGTGATCCACCAGTTGGTCTCGTACATCCCCGCCGACACGTCGATGAGGTCGACGCCGGCGGCAACCAAGTGCGGCGCGAACGCGCACACGTCCGCGAGCGAGAGGCCTCCCTCCATTCGCTCCTCGCCGCTGATCCGGTAGAGGATCGGCAGCCCGGAGCCCACGGCTTCGCGGACGGCCGCCACGACCGCGAGCGGGAAGCGCATCCGGCCGGAGAGGTCGCCGCCGTATTCGTCGTCGCGCCGGTTGCACCACGGCGACAGGAACTGCGAGAGCAGGTAGCCGTGCGCGCCGTGGATGCCGATGAAGTCGCATCCGGCTCTCGCCGCCCGTCGGGCTGCGTCGGCGAAGCGCGCGACGATCTGCTCGATCTCCCCGCGGTCGAGCGCCCGAGGCGCATAGCCGCCGGCTCCGGCATAGGGCACCACGGACGGGGCGCGCGATTCGAGCCCGCTCACCCATGGCTGGACGACGCGGCCGCCGTAGTTGAGCTCCGGGCCGACGGCGCCTCCCTCGCGATGGACCGCCTCGACCAGCCGGGCGAGATCGGGAACGAGGTCGTCGTCGTGGAGCCCCATCTGGTGCACGCGGCCCTTGCCGCGCGGGTCCACGTAGGTCGCCTCGGTGTAGATGAGCCCCGCGCCGCCGCGGGCCCTCGCGGCGAGATAGTCGACGTAGCGCTGCGTGACCCGTCCGTTCGCCGTGCAGTAGTTGCGCTCCATCGGCGCGCCGATGATCCGGTTGCGGACCGCGAGGCCGCGGATCCGCGCGGGATGGAAGAGATGAGGGAAAGCCATGAGTGCCGCCAGCGTGCGGCCAGTTTAGCCGGATGCGCGGACCGGCGTCAGGAGCCCCCGATCGCAGCGCGAGTCGCGTGGAGGAAGCGCCGTCGTCTTAAGCTCACACCGGCGGGCAGAGCCCGCGCTCACCCGCGAAACGGGTCGACGGCCTTCACGCGACCGTACAGCCGGCCGTGCTCGAAATCCTCCGACCAGAGCGTGTCGAGGCCGCGTTCGTCCGCGTACGCCCAGATGTTCGCATCGAACCAGGACAACCGGTACAGCGCAGCGCCGCGAAGCGCGGTGCGCAACGTGTGCTCCGTCGGGTAGACGACCGTGAACTGCGCCAGCATGTCTTCGACTTCACGATGGGCCTCGTCGATCGCCAGCAGGGGTCGTCCTCCGGCGATCGGCCGCGTGACGGCGGCCACGAATTCGATCAGCGCCTGGTAGGGAACCACTAGCGACTGGTCACGGACTCCTTCGCGCAGGAGCGCGCTTGAGCGCTTCTGCTTCGCCGGAAAGCGCGGGTCGAAGCGGTAAACGAGCAGGTTGGTGTCAACGAGACCGGTCATGCGCGTAGAGCTCCTCCCGCGACCAGCCGCGGTCCCTGGCCGGTCTCAGGGCTCGTGTCCCTTCGCGCTTTCGCTGCCGGTCGGTGGCGCGGTCGAAGTATCGCAACCGCTCCTCGACCGTGGCCACGTTCCGCGCACGCCCCGGAGGCACGAGCGTGATGCTGTCGCCGGCGGCAAGCAGCTCGACTTCGTCCCCGACCCTGATGCCGTACGCGTCCACCAGCCGCTTGGGCAGGGTCAGCTGGAACTTGCCGGTGACTTTGCTCATGGACAACCCTCATTCTGTCGCATTCAAGGAATCTGTCAAGGATGCATCATGGGCATGTCCTTGACCAGGTGCAAGGGAGCATTGTGACTTCCAATAGTCTGAATTGCCTTCATTGCATGGACACCGGGCCCCGGCTCGGCTATCGTCGGCGGACAGGCTCCGGTTCTCCACTCTGGCGCACGCGAGCCTCCGCAGACAGCACAAGGATGACAGTCGACCGCACAGCCGTGATTCGGCGCAAGCCGCCGGAGGACGTCCTCGACCTGCGATGCGACGTTTGCATCGTCGGTTCCGGCGCCGCCGGCGCAGCGGCCGCGATCGAGGCGGGCCGGCTTGGCCGGCGCGTGGTGCTGGTGGATGGCGCGCCGGCGGTCGGCGGCCAGGCGACCGGCGCGATCATCGACACGTTCTGCGGCTTCTACTCGGTGGGCCCGAAGCCGGAGCTGCTCACCTACGGCATCGCGGAAGAACTCGTCCGCGACCTCACCGCCGATGGCGCCATGGCCAGGATCGACGGCCGCCGGAACACCATCATCCTGTACTACCGCAACCAGGCGCTGCAGCGCTGGATCGAGAATGCGCTGGTCGGAGCCGGCGTGCAGGTGTTGACGGGCGCTCTCGTCCGCAAGGTCGAGATGGAAGGCCGTATCCTGCGCAGGGTGCTCGCAACGACGCGTTATGGCGAAGTTGCGATCCAAGCCAACACGTTCATCGATGCATCGGGCGACGCGGCGCTGGCCTGGGCCGCGGGCCTTTCGGTACAGGAGCCCGCGTCCGAAACGATCTACGGCTCGCAGAATGGCATCGTCAGCCGGGTTAATGTGGCCGCGCTAGCCGCCATCGGCGGCCCCGAAGAGATCAAGCGGCGGGTCGTCGCGAAGGCGTCGAGCTACGGACTCGAGCGCCACGACGCCTTTGTCTACGTCCTGCCGGACACGGATCAGTTGCTGGTGAACATGACCCACATCGCGACACCGCTCGACCCGCTGGGCGCCTCGCGCATGGTCATCGAGGGGCATGAGCAGTTCGATGTCGCCTTCGCTTTTCTGAAGGCCGAGTTTCCGGACGTCTTTCGCGACGCGATCGTCGACCGGTATGGGCAGCCCGGCGTGCGGCAAACCCGATGGATCAAGGGCCGGTACCAGCTCACCATCGGCGACGTGCGCGCCGGCACGAGATTCGACGACGCGGTCGCGCGCTGCGCTTGGGGTGTAGAGCTCCATAACAAGCCATCGGTCGTGCACTGGGAGGGATTTCCGGCGGGCCATGTGCACTACGTGCCCTTTCGCAGCATGGTTCACGACGACGCCGACAACCTGCTGGCCGCCGGCCGTTGCATCGACGCGGACGTCCTGGCGCTTTCCTCGGTCCGGGTCATGGGACCGTGCATTGCGATGGGAATAGCCGCTGCGCACGCGGCCGACATCGCGGGTGGTGACCTCGTCAGTCAGATCGATACCCGAACCCTTCAGCAACGCATCGCCGCCAATATCGGACAGGCAAGCGTCGGACTCACTACCCCTTAGGAGGACAGATGTCTCTTCGTCGCATCTTCAGTTGGGCGGCGCTCGCCGCCGCCGCGATCGCACCGCTTGCGGCTGCCCAGGCTTACCCCGACCGGCCCATCAAGATCATCGTTGCCTCGGGTCCGGGAAGCTCGCTCGATGTGCTCGCCAGGACGATCGGCGAGCGGCTGGGTTCCCGCCTGGGGCAAACGGTCATCGTCGAGAACCGGCCCGGCGCCGGCGGTACCATCGCCACCGCCGAAGTCGCCAGAAGCCCCGCGGATGGCTACACGATGTTGCTCGGGTACCCGGGTCCCTTGGCGTTCAGCCCCTTGATCCAGAAGCTTCCTTACGACGTGCAAAAGGACCTCGCTCCGGTCATCATCACGTCCAATCAGCCGCTCGTCCTTGCCGTGAGCTCGGCGCTTCCGGTGCACAACGTCAAGGAGCTCGTCGCCTACGCGAAGGCGAATCCGGGCAAGCTCAACTATGCGTCGGTGGGTAACGGAAGCTCGTCGCATCTTGGAATCGAGCTTCTGAAGATGCAGGCCGGATTCGACGCTTTGCACGTTCCCTTCAATGGGTCGCCCCCCGCCGTTCTTTCGACCGCGCAAGGCGACACGCAGATGATCCTGTCGGTCATGCAGCCGATCCAGGCGCAAGTGCAAGCCGGCAAGTTGCGTCCGATCGCGGTCACGTCCACCAAGCGCTTTTTCCTGTTCCCCGATATTCCGACGGTTGTCGAGGCCGGCTATCCCGGATTCGACCTCCAGGGGTGGAACGGGCTCATGGTGCGCAGCGGCACGCCCGCACCCATCATCGCCAAGCTGAATGCGGAGATCAACGCGGTCATGAAGGAGCCCGAGATCGTCCAGAAGATGCATGCGCTGGGCTTCGAGCTCGGCAGCGGCTCGCCGGCGGACTTCGGCAACCTGATCCGCGCCGACACCGAGCGCTTGACGCCCGTCGTCAGGAAAGTGGGCTTGAAGGTCGAATAG
>JADLEZ010000622.1 GCA_020845855.1 Burkholderiales bacterium | reverse complement strand
GGGTGGACAGGCGGACCAGCGTCACACCTTGCCTGGTGAGCTCCGCGAGGGCCGCATCCTCGCGCGCGAGCGCGCCCGCGTCACGGGCGGCCTGCGTCGCCGCTGCCTGCGCGGCCGTGCGCTGGTCCGCGCTCCATCCGTCCCAGACCCCCTGGCGCACGGCAAACACCATGACGTCGGCGAACGCACCCCACCGGGTGACGTAGCGCTGCCCCGACGCCACGATTCGCGTGGTGGCGAGCGTGGAGGCCGCGGCTTCCTGGCCGTCCAGCGTGCCCGCGGCAAGCGCGGCCTGCGCGTCGGCGAGGTTCATCGCCTGTGCGCGCGCACCGAGCGCGCCGAGCGTCTCGGCAACAAGCGGATTGGCCGGCGCGCGCAAGCGCAGGCCGGCGAGCTGCGCCGGCGATTGCAGCGCAGCCTTCGTCGTCGCCACCACGCGCTCGCCGAGCGCTGCAGTGACGATCACGACCACGCCGGCTTGCGCCGCCGCGGCCGCCACCGCGTCGCGCACGATGGCATCGTCGGCGAGCGCTTCCTGGTCGCCCGCGTCGTGGGTGAGCCACGGCAGCACGTAGACGCCGAACGCAGGAAGCTCACTGAACCAGGCGAGGGCGGATCCCACGGCGAGATCCGCCGCGCCGTCGCGCAGCGCGCCGAACTCGCGCTGAGGATCGCGCATCGACAGCACCGCGCCCGGATACTGGCGCACCACGAAGGCGCCCGCGGCGTTCTCGTTCAGAAGCTCCGTCCAGCGTTGCCCGGCGCGGCCGAGCGGATAGGCGTGACCCTGCGCGGTCGACAGCTTGAGCTCGGCCTGCGCTTGGACGATGGACGCGAATGCGAAAAGCGCCAGCAACCACCCACGCGAAGCCACCCGCAGCATGTCGGCAGTGTAGCAGCCGCCTATGGGCGGTCGAGCCAGTAGCGTGCGCGCTCCGCGCGCGCGCCGCCTGCCGCGACGCGCGTCCGCCCGTCGAAGATGATCGTCACCGCGCCGAGCAGGTCGGTACGGGCAACCGCGATGCCCTCGTTGACGTAGCGCGCGACGATGTCCGCGCGCGGATGCCCGAAGCGATTGCGGTAGCCGCTGCCGATCACCGCGACCGCCGGTGCAACCGCACGCACGAACGGCAGCGACGACGACGTGCGCGAGCCGTGATGCGGAACCACCAGCACGTCGGCACGCAGCTCGCCGGTCCGGGTGCGCACAAGCAGCGCCTCGGTGCGCGTTTCGATGTCGCCGGCCAGGAGCACGCTGCCGTACGCCGACTCGACGCGCACAACACACGAGCGGTCGTTCGGTTTCAGGTCGCGGTCGTCGTACGCGTCGCGCGTGGGGTGGAGGATAGTGAAGCGCACGCCGTCCCACGTCCAGCCCTGCCCCGCGGCACAGCCGAACGTCGGCGCCTTCGCCTGCGCGCGCCGCACGATCGGATGCTCCGCCGGCAGCGACGAGGCGAGAAAGCCCACGGGTGTGGCCTGCAGCAGCGACAGCGCGCCGCCCGCATGGTCGAGGTCCTGGTGGCTCACGATGAGCCCGTCGGCGCGGCGCAGTCCCCGCGCACGCAGGAACGGCACGACGATGCGCCCACCCGCGTCGGACACGTCGCCGAAGCCGGGGCCCGTGTCGTAGACGAGCGTGTGCTGGCGTGTCTCGACGACCGCGGCAAGGCCCTGGCCCACGTCGAGGACGGTCAGCCGGAACGCGCCGTCGGGCAGCCGCGCCGGAACCACGAGAAACAACGGCAGCAACCACAGCACGCCGCAGGCGCGCGCCGGCACGCCGCGAGGCGCCAGCAGCCACAGCGCACCGAAGCATCCCGCGACCACCGTCCACGGCGGCGGCGCATGCTGCTGCCACGTCGCGTCCGGCAACCCCGACAGCCACGCGAGGAACGCCATGAGCGGGACCAGCGCGGCGTGGGCGAGCTCGAAGAGCCATGCGAACGGCACCAGGATGCCGGTGAGCGTGAGCGGCACCACCACCAGCGTGACGGCCGGGATGGCGATCGCGTTGGCGAGCGGCGCGATGAGCGACGTCTGGCCGAACAGCGCGAGCGTGAGCGGCGCGAGGCCGACGGTGACGACCCATTGCGCGCGGGCCGATTCGCGCAGCGCGTGTGCCGCGCGCTGGCGGAAGCCCTCGCCGGCGTGCTCGTGCAAGCGGCCCGCCGAGGCGTACAGCAGCAGCGCCACCGCGCCGTACGACAGCCAGAACCCCGGCGTCAGCGGTGCCCACGGATCGAGACCGAGCACCGCGGCGAGCGCCCACAGCCACACGATCGTCGCCGTCCCGGGGCGGCCGAGCCACAAACCGGCGGCGGCCACCGCGAGCATCGCGAAGGTGCGCACGGCCGGAACTTCTGCGCCGGCGAGCAGCGTGTACGCACCCGCGCAGACGAGCCCCGCCGCCGCCGCGACCTTGCGCGCCGGCATGTGCGAGGTAAGCCGCACGCTACGCCGCGCCAGCGCGAACGCAAGTCCGCCGGCGAACGCAGCGAACACCGTCACGTGCAGGCCGGAGATGCTGACGAGGTGTCCGACGCCGGTGCGGTTGAACACGGTCCATTGCGCCTCCGGGATCGCGCGCTGGTCGCCGATCGCGAGTGCGGCGATCACGCCGGCGTACTCGCCATCGGGAAGGTCGCGGTGGATGCGCGCGCGCACTTCTTCACGGGCGCGCTGCACGTGGTCGCCGAAGCGGCCGGCGAACGCGTCGACGCGGACGTTGCGCGTGTCGTTCGCCACATACCCGGTCGCGCGCAGGTTGTGCTGCAGGAGCCACGCCTCGAGGTCGAAGCCGCCGGGATTGACGTTGCCGTGCGGGCGCTTGAGACGGACCGTGAGCGTCCAGCGCTCGCCGGCGCGCACCACGGGCGGCGCGTCGTTGCCGTCGAAGTCGTACCAGGAGACGGATATGCGCCTCGGGACCACGGCGCGAGGAGGCGCAGCCTGCTCGACCGCGAACGCGAAGCGAACCCCCTGGTCGAGCAGCGCCGGCAGGTCGTCGACGATGCCGGTGACGCGGACGTCCGCGCCCTCCCACGCGCTCGGCAGCGCGTCGGCAAGGCGCGCATCCGCGCGCCATGCCGCGTAGCCGAAGCCCAGCAGGCTCGCGCCCGCCAGCGTCAGCGCTGCGCGGGCTGCGCCGCCGTTACGCGCGGCGGCAAGCAGCATGCACAGCGCCGCGAGCACGATCGCCGGCGGCCACCGCGGCAGCACGGCGCACGTCTGCAGCACGCACACGCCGCACGCGAAGGCGACCAGCGCAAGCCCGACCGTCGACCGCATCGCTCCCCCGCGCCGCGCAATCGCGACGGAAGGATGCTATCTGCGGCCAGGTGCCGCGCGCGATGCTACGTTCGGATGACCTTAATTGGGGTCAGACTCCATCCAAATGTCATATGACAGCTAGATAGAGTCTGACCCCATTTACTGTTTCGGCCAGAGGATCATCTGCGTGCAGCGGAACAGCGCGATCCTGCCGCCGTCGGCCTTGCGGGTGACCTCCGCGTCCCACACTTGCGTGGTGTTGCCGAGGTGCGCGGGACGCGCGATGGCCACCATCGTGCCTTCGCGCGCCGTGCTCACGAAGTTCGCCTTGAGCTCGATGGTGGTGAAGTTCTGCGCTCCCTGCGGCAGGTGCGCAAGGCAACCATAGCCGGCCGCGGTATCGGCAAGCGCGACGATCGTCGCCGCATGCAGGTAGCCGTTCGGCGCGAGGAGCTCGGACCGGATGTCGAGCTCGGCGTGCAGCAAGTTCTCCTGCACGCCGACGAGGCGAAAGCCCATGAGGCCCGGAAGGCGGCCGTCGCCGCGGGCCTGGAGGCTTTCGAGGGTGACGCCGGGATGGCGAGGCATGGTGGAGTCAGGTATACGCGAGCAGGCGCCCGCACGCGATGACCGCGATCCAGATCGCGATCGACAAGCCGGCGGAGACGCGCACGCTCGCGGGTGGCAACGCTGCAGTGTCCCATTGCGCGACGGTGCGCAACGCGCCGGTGTGAAGCAACCCGGCGTTGAGCCCGGCGGCGAGGATCAGGCCCATCTTGAGCACGAACACACCGTTGGTCAGGAAATCCTCGGCGTGCGCGGTGAACATGAGAAGCCCGGTGATCATCGCCAGAACAAACGCGCCGACGGTCCACGGCAGCGCATGACGCGCAAGCCGCACTGCAGAGACGTCCCGCGACAGGCCGAGCAGGCGCAGGTCCACGATCAGGATCGAGCCGAACAGCGTGCCCAGCGCGACGATGTGCACCGCCTCGACCGCCGGGTACGCCCACAGCGCCTCGCGCATCCAGCGGGCGACGCCGGAGGCCTCCAGCGCGTGGGTCGGGGTCATGGGCTTCCCCCGGCGCTCATCGCAGCTCGACGGTCTTGCCCGCCACCGTGATGCGCTCCGCGCGCATCTCCTCCGGCTTGCTCTTGTTGGGATACCCCTCCACCGTCGCGGTCGCGCCGGCCTTTAGCATGTCCTTCGCGAGCCCCCGCGAATCCATGCGCGACGGCGGCGCCAGCACCGCTATCCAGACCTTGGTCGGCGTCTTGAGCTTGATGTGGCCGTGCGGGTGCTCGTAGCCCGCTTCCTCGATGGTGCCGGTGAGCTTGAGCACCTGGTTGTGGTCGTACTCGCTCCAGCCGTGATGGGCGAGTGCCACGACCGGGACCGCCAGCGCGGCGGCAATGGCGAATCCGTGCAATCGAGTCATGGCGTCACTCCTGCAACAAAGACAGCGCGACCAGCTCGCGGCGCAGCTGCGCGGGCGACTGGAAATGGATGCCGTGGATGCCGAGCGCGCTCGCGGCCTGCGCATTCTTCGGATTGTCGTCGATGAACACCGCCTCGTTCGCGGCAAGGCCGTAGCGGTCGAGGAGGATGTGGAAGATGCGCGGGTCGGGCTTGATCGTCCCCTCCTCGCCCGACACCACGATACCCTCGAACCAGTCGAAGAAGGCAAAGCGCCTGCGCTGCGAGGGAAACGTCTCCGCCGACCAGTTGGTGAGTGCGTACAAGGGCACGCCCCGCGCCCGGAGCTCACCGGCGATCGCGACCGTGCCGTCGAGCGCGCCCGGGATCATCTCGGGATAGCGGTCGCGCCAGGCCGAGATGAGATGCAGCTTGTCGCGATGCTGCGGCATCAGGGCCGCGATCGCGTCGTCGAAGCTGCGCCCGGCGTCCTGCCGCTCGTTCCATTCGGGCGTGCATACCCGAGCGAGGAACTGCTCCATCGCCTGCTCGTCGGCGAAGAGCTTGCGGTACAGGTGCCGCGGGTTCCAGTCGAGCAGCACGCCGCCCAGGTCGAACACGACCACCTTTCGCGCGACCTTCATGCGTTGGCCCCGGCGAGCTCGCGCACGTCGGCCGCGAAGCGGTCGACGATCTCCGGCGTCATGTCCCAGCTGCACATCAGGCGAATCCCGGTGGCGCCCACGAATTCGTAGAACTGCCACCCGCGCTCGCGCAGCGCCGCAATCATCGGCAGCGGCACGTCGACGAACACGCCGTTGGCCTCCACCGGCGCCAGCAGCCTGGTACCCGGCACCCCCGCAATGGCGTCGGCGAGGCGCCGGGCCATGGCGTTGGCGTGCGTCGCGTGGCGCAGCCAGGCGCCGCTGCGCAGGACACCGAGCCAGGGGGCGGCGAGGTAGCGCATCTTGGACGCGAGCTGCCCGCCCTGCATGCGGCGGCGTCCGAATTCCTCGGCGAGCGCGCGGTCGAAGAACACGATCGCCTCGCCGAACGGCAGGCCGTTCTTGGTGCCGCCCAGCGACAGCACGTCCACCCCCGCGCGCCACGCGATGTCCGCGGGCGCGACGCCGAGCGAGGCCACCGCATTGGCGAAACGCGCGCCGTCGACGTGCAGTTTCATCCCACGCTTGTGCGCGACCTGCGCGATCTCCCACATCTCGAGCGGCGAATACACGGTGCCGAGCTCCGTCGCCTGCGTCAGCGACACCGCGCCGGGACGCGCCGAGTGCACGTCGTGCGGCGTGACGGCGAGCGCTTGAATTGCTTCGACCGTGAGCTTGCCGTGCGGCGTATCGGCGGTCACGACGCGGGCGCCGCCGCTGAAGAAGTGCGGCGCGCCGCACTCGTCGACGTTGATGTGCGCGCTCGCGTGCGCGATGATCGCGTCGGTCTGGCGCACCATCTGCGCGAGACCGAGCGAGTTGGCGGCGGTCCCCGTGTACACGAAGAATACGTCGCACTGCGTCTCGAACAGCTCGCAGATCGCGGCGGCGGCTGCCACGGTCCAGTCGTCGCCGCCGTAGGCCGGGGCGTGTCCCGCGTTCGACTCGGCAAGCGCGACCCATGCTTCGGGGCAGACCCCCGACCAGTTGTCGCTCGCGAACTGGGGCTGGAGCCCCTCCGGTCTTTTCAAAGCTTCTGCTCGACGAACGCGGGCACCGACTTCAGCGCCGCCGGCAGCGCTTCCGGATTGGTGCCGCCGGCCTGCGCCATGTCGGGCCGGCCGCCGCCCTTGCCGCCCACCTGCTGCGCGACGTGGTTGACGAGCTCTCCCGCCTTCACCCTGGCGGTGAGATCGCCGGTGACCCCGGCGATCAGGGTGACCTTGCCGTCGGACACGCTGCCGAGCACGATGGCCGCCGACTTCAACTTGTCCTTGAGCTTGTCCATGGTCTCGCGCAGCGCCTTCACGTCGGCGCCGTCGACCGCTGCGGCGAGCACCTTGGCGCCCTTGACGTCCACCGCGCCGCCCGCGAGGTCGTCGCCCGCGCTCGCCGCCGCCTTGGCCTTGAGCCGGGCGACCTCCTTCTCGGCCGCCCGCGCAGTGTCCATGAGCTGCGCGATGCGCGTCTCGATTTCCGCGATCGGCGCCTTCACCGCCGCCGCCGCCTTGTTGAGCGCGGCTTCCTGCGCCTGCACGTAAGCGAGCGCACCGCGTCCGGTCACCGCTTCCACGCGGCGGATGCCGGCGGCCACGCCGCCTTCGGTCGTGATCTTGAAAAAGCCAATGTCGCCGGTGCGCTCGACGTGGGTGCCGCCGCACAGCTCGCGCGAGCTGCCGATGTCGAGCACGCGCACCTCCTCGCCGTACTTCTCGCCGAACAGCATCATCGCGCCGAGCTTCTGCGCCTCGTCGATGGGCATCACGCGTGCACTGGTCGGGCGGTTGTCGAGGATCTCCGCATTGACGATCTCCTCCACGCGGCGGATCTCGTCGTCGCTCATCGGCGCGTTGTGGGCGAAGTCGAAGCGCGTCTTGTCGGGGTCGACCAGCGAGCCCTTCTGCTGCACGTGGCCGCCGAGCACCTGGCGCAGCGCCTTGTGCATGAGATGCGTGGCGGAGTGGTTGCGCATGGTGCGCCCGCGCGCGTCGTGGTCGACTTCCGCCGCCACCGTGTCGCCGACCTTGACCTCGCCGGTCGTCACGCTGCCGACGTGGCCGTACACGTCGGGCTGGATCTTCTGAGTGTCGCTCACCGCGAACAGCGTGAGGCAGGCGCCGCCCTTGGTGAGCTCGCCGCGGTCGCCGACCTGGCCGCCCGCTTCCGCGTAGAACGGCGTGCGGTCGAGCACGACCACGCCCTGCTCGCCGATCGTCAGCGACTCCACCTTGACCCCATCCTTGTACAGCGCGACCACCCGCCCTTCCTCCGACAGCGTGTCGTAGCCGCGGAACACGGTCTTCGGCCCATCGTACCCGACGGTGGTCCCCGCCTTGAACGTCGACGCCGCGCGCGCCCGCTCGCGCTGCGCGCTCATCGCCGCGTCGAACCCCGCCTCGTCGACGGTCACGTCCTTGCCGCGCGCGATGTCGGCGGTGAGATCGAGCGGGAAGCCGAAGGTGTCGTAGAGCGTGAACGCGGTCTGCCCGTCGAGCACCTTGCCACCCGTCTTCGCGAGTGCCGCGAGCGCCGCACCGAGGATCTTCATGCCGTTGTCGACGGTTTCGCCGAAGCGCTCCTCTTCCGCCTTCAGCACTTCCGCCACGCGCTTCTTCTCGCGCGTGAGCTCGGGGTAGGCCTCGCCCATCTGCCGGTCGAGGTCCTCGACGAGCTTGTAGAAGAACGGCTGCTTCTGCCCGAGCTGGTAGCCGTGGCGGATCGCGCGGCGGACGATCCGCCGCAGCACGTAGCCGCGCCCGTCGCTCGCGGGAATCACGCCGTCGACGATCAGGAACGCGCAGGCGCGGATGTGGTCGGCGATGACCTTGAGCGACGGGTTGTCGAGGTCGGCGGTGCCGGTCTCGCGCGCGGCAGCCTTGATCAGCGCCTGGAAGAGGTCGATCTCGTAGTTCGAGTGCACGTGCTGCAGCACCGCCGCGAGGCGCTCCAATCCCATGCCGGTGTCCACGCAGGGCTTGGGCAGCGGCGTCATGCTGAACTCGCCGTTCCCGCCCTTCTGCCGGTCGAACTGCATGAACACGAGGTTCCAGATCTCGATGTAGCGGTCGCCGTCGGCGTCGGGCGATCCCGGCGGGCCGC
>JADLEZ010000621.1 GCA_020845855.1 Burkholderiales bacterium | reverse complement strand
TCGCGAGCCAGTCGAAGTCCCAGAAATCGCCGTCGGCGGTTTCGACGCGCTCGCGGCGGTACGCCACGTCGGGCCGCTTCAGCAAAAACGGCCAGATCGTCTGCGCGTGAGCGCCGGGCAGCCAGCGCGGGCCGCGATAAGGCGAAGGGGCGAACGCTGCGGCGCCGTCTCGCATCAGCCCCCGGACCAGAACGGGCGCGCCTTGGTGAAGCGCGTCCAGGCGTCGGTCAACACGTCGCCGCGGATTGCGCCGCGGGCTGCTGCCCAGCCGTCGAACGCGGCCGCGGCGGGCGACTGCGGTCCGGCGAGTTCCGCCGCGACGCGCGCGGCGACCGCCGCGTCGTTCCACCCCCCGAGCTCCTCCTGCAAGGCGGCGAGCGCCTTGCGATAGGCGCGCGTGCGTTTGCGCGGGAACAGCGGCGCGTAGAACTCGGTGGCGTAGCGCAGCTTCTTGGCGGCGAGGCGCGCCGCGTGCCGCTGCTCCGGCGCCGCGTGGGCAAGGTCGCTGCCCAGCGCGACCAGCGCGTGATGGCGGCGCTTCAGAAGCGGACGCGCGAAATCGCGCGCGGGCTCCGCAAGCTTGCCCCCGTATCCCTCCAGCGTGGCGTCGGTCTCCAGCGAAGCAGCCAAGGCGGCGATGGCGAGCACGAGGCGCAGGAAACGGGGTGAGCCGACCGCTCCGCGCGCGTGCGCGCGGGCGTCGCGGCGGCGGGCGGCGGCGCGGGCGGCGACCTTGGCGATCGCCGGCGCCAGCCGCGCGCTGCCGCTGCCGCGCTTTACGGCTTCGCGGAACTCCGGGATCGTGCCGGTAACGAACACGTCGAGGTCGCGCGCGGGTCCCAGCGCCTGGGCGAGCCAACGCAGCTCGACGCGCAGCGGCTCGACCCGCTCGGTGGGCAGCGCTTTGCGTGCGAGCGACAGGCATGCGCGCAGGCGGCGCACGCCGATGCGCATCTGGTGGACCCACTCGGGATCCTCGCTCGTGAGCAAACCCTGCGCGTTGCGCTCGATCTGGGCGAGGCACGAGTGCATGATCGCCGCGAACGCGGCGCCGGCCGAGCTCTTGCCGGGAAGGTCGGCATCTGCCGCGCGCGCGGGCTCGGCGTCGCGCGGCTGGCGCAGGGCATAGCCGCGCTCGGCCTTGCTTGCGGGCTCGATCGCGAGCGGAACGTCGCCGGCAAGCACCTGCGCGAGCTCGTACAGCCGGCGCGCGTCGCCGGCCTCGAGCTCGAGCTCGATCTCGTGCATCGGCAGGCGCACGGCCGGATCGCCGTCGTCGGTGCGCACTTCGCCGACGTCGATGCACAGCTTCGCCATCGTGCTGTCGGGAAACGCAAGCGGGATCGTGGTGCGCGTGATGTCGGTGGTGAAGCGCGGGACCAGCCCGTGCCGCTCGGCCTTGCCGAGCGCGCGCCGGTACGGCGTGGTCGCGAAGCGCAGCGGGTCGAGCCGGGGTCCGCTGACCGGCCACTCGAATTCGGGGCGGGCGGTGAGGCCGCCCGCTTCGCCATTGGCCGGGCCCTTCACGGTCTGCACCCAGTGCCGGCCGTCGCGGCGCAGGCGCAGCGCGACGCCAGCGGCGGCCAACCTGCCGTCGGCGGTGTCGTAGTACGTGGAGGTGAGATGCGCCGCGCGCGAACGCGCGCGCTTGAGCGGCTTCAGCGCCGGATGGCGGACGAGGGCGGCGGCCGCTTCCGGTGCGATGCGCAGCTTGAGCTCGGTCTCGGTCGGCACGGCAGGAGGCCGCAGCATCTTTGCGGCGGATGGGGGTTACGTTTCGTCGGCGAGGCGCAGCCGGCGCTGGCCGACTGCATCGGCAAGAGTATGCAGCACCTCGACCGACGTGTCCCAGCCGATGCAGGCGTCGGTGATCGACACGCCGTACTGCAGCGGGTGGCCGGCCACCAGGTCCTGGCGCCCTGGGTTTACGTGGCTTTCGATCATCACGCCGCAGATGCGCGCGTCGCCGCCCGCGATCTGGCGCGCGACGTCGGCCGCGACGGCCACCTGCTGCTCGTGCCGCTTCTGGCTGTTGGCATGCGAGCAGTCGATCATCACGTGAGCGGCGAGGCCCGCGTTGGCCAGGTCCCGGCACGCAGCTTCCACACTCGCGGCGTCGTAGTTGGTTGCCTTGCCGCCGCGCAGGATGACGTGGCAATCCTCGTTGCCGGCCGTGTGCACGATGGCCGAGTGCCCGCCCTTGGTCACCGACAGGAAGTGATGCGGCGCCGACGCGGCCTTGATCGCGTCGACCGCGATCCTGATGTCGCCGTTGGTGCCGTTCTTGAAGCCGACCGGGCACGACAGGCCGGATGCCAACTCGCGGTGCACCTGGCTTTCGGTCGTGCGCGCGCCGATTGCGCCCCACGCGATCATGTCGGCGATGTACTGCGGCGTGATCATGTCGAGGTACTCGGTGCCGGCCGGCAGGTCGAGCTCGTTGACCTCGAGCAGGATCCTGCGCGCGAGGCGCAGGCCCTCGTTGATGCGGAAGCTGTCGTCCAGGCGCGGGTCGTTGATGAGGCCCTTCCAGCCCACCGTCGTGCGCGGTTTCTCGAAGTAGACACGCATGACCACGATCAGGCGATCGGCGAGCTCGTGCCTGACCGCGGCCAGTCGCGTCGCGTAGTCGATGGCCGCGTCGTAGTCGTGGATCGAGCACGGCCCGACCACGACCAGCAGGCGGTCGTCGGCGCCATGGAGCACCCGGTGGATCGCCTGGCGCGCCTCGTACACGGTGGCGGCCGGGCGTTCGGCGCATGGGAACTCGCGGATCAGGTGCGAGGGCGGAGAGAGCTCCGAGATCTCGGTGATCCGGGTGTCGTCGATGGGCAGCAAGACGCGGGCCGGCGTGCCCGGCGCGGGCTTGTGGCGGTGGGCGGCGGAGGTTGGCACGGGGGACTCTTTCGAAGCGAAATCGAAGCGAAAACAACATATTAACGCATAAAGCGGTTGCG
>JADLEZ010000620.1 GCA_020845855.1 Burkholderiales bacterium | reverse complement strand
TCTTGCCCGCCGGCGCGGGCTTGCCGCCGCCCCCGCCGCCTTCGCGCCGCGCACCCCCACCCCCGCTCGTGAACTCGGCGTCGCCGCCGCTGCCCGCGTCGCGCGCGCTGCCGATGAGCTGCATGCGGTCGCCGACGATCTCGGTCGAGTACTTCTCGACACCGTCCTTGTCGGTGTACTTGCGCGTCTGCAGGCGGCCCTCGATGTACACCGACCGTCCCTTCTTCAGGTACTCGCCGGCGACTTCCGCCTGGCGGCCGAACAGCACCACGCGGTGCCACTCGGTGCGCTCCTGCTTCTCGCCGTTCTTGTCCTTCCACTGCTCGGAGGTGGCGATGTTCAAGTTGGTGACGGCGTCGCCGCCGGTGGTGTAGCGCGTTTCCGGATCGCGGCCCAGGTTGCCGAGCAGGATCACCTTGTTGACGGAGGCCATCTTACGTTTCTCCCATGGAGTAGTTCCGTGCATAACGGCCTGGCGGCGCCATCGTCGCGGTGGCGACGAGCCACGCGGCGGCGAGTCCCAGGCAGAAGACGAACACGGCGGTGTCGCCCGCGTGCTCGGCGAGCCAGCCGCCGACTGCCGCGCCCGCGAAGGCACCCAGGAACTGCGCGCTGGAGTTGATGCCGATCGCGGCGCCGCGTGCTTCCGCTGCCGCGTACTTGGACACGAGCGACGGCAGCATCGCCTCCAGCAGGTTGAACGCCGCGAAGAACACGGTCAGCGCCACGTACAACGTCGCGAGCGAGGACAGCGACAGCGCGATGCCGGCGATCCCGGCGAGCAGGACGATCACCGCGCCGTTCATCAGCGGCTTGCTGCGCTGCGCGCGGTCGACCTGGCGCAGGAACGGCAGCATCAGTGCGACGGAGACCGCGAGCACCGGCAGGTACACGACCCAGTGCCGTTCGCTTGGCAGCCCCATATCCCTGAGCGCGAACGGAAGCCGCGTGAACAGCGCCATCAGTGCGGCGTGGAGCGCGAACGTGCCGTAGCTCAAGCGCAGGAGCTGCGGATCGCGGACTACTCTGCGCAGCGCGGCGGGCGGGGACTCGCGCACATCCGCCGGCCGCTCGGGCATCGGGACCGCGAAGCGCACGACCGCCATCGCGGCGAGCGCCAACAAGCCGGTCAGCGCGAAGATGCCGGGCACACCGATCCAGCCGGTCAACACCGGGCCGATAACCAGCGACGCCGCGAAGGTGGCGCCGATCGTGATGCCGATGGCGGCCATCGCGCGCGTGCGCACGGCGTCGCGGGTGAGGTCCGCGGTGAGCGCGAGGACAGCGGCCGAGACGGCGCCCGCGCCCTGCAGGCAGCGACCGGCGATGACCCATGCGATGTCCTGCGCCGCCGCCGCCATGAAGCTGCCCGCGGCGAAGATCAGAAGGCCGCTGTAAATCACCGGCTTGCGCCCCCATCTGTCGGAAGCCCAGCCGAACGGGATCTGCAGCAGCGCCTGGGTGAGGCCGTAGGCACCGAGCGCGACGCCGACGAGGGTGTGGCTCGCGCCGCCGGCAAGGGTGGTCGCGTACAGCGCGAACACCGGCAGGATCACGAACATCCCGAACAGGCGCAGGCCGTAGATGCCCGCGAGACTCGCGGCGGCGCGCCGCTCGGCCGGCGTCATCCGCGGCGCGTTCGGCGGCGCGGGATTGGTCATGGACTGACGCAACGGGAGTACGGCAACGAGTGGAAGGCAGCGCACGAAACGCAATATACTAACAGGTTCGCCCGACGCGCCTTCGACCATCCGGCCTAGTTCGGACGACGTTGCGTACACGGCGCCAGCAACGATCTATCGACGGCATGGATTCGATCCGCATTCGCGGCGCACGCACGCACAACCTCAAGAATCTGAACCTCGACCTGCCGCGGCAGCGGCTGATCGTGATCACCGGGCTCTCCGGCTCGGGCAAGAGCTCGCTCGCCTTCGACACGCTCTACGCGGAAGGCCAGCGCCGCTACGTCGAGTCGCTGTCCGCCTACGCGCGGCAGTTCCTGCAGCTCATGGAAAAGCCCGACGTCGACTTGATCGAGGGACTGTCGCCCGCGATCTCGATCGAGCAGAAGGCCACCTCGCACAACCCCCGCTCTACCGTGGGTACGGTGACCGAGATCCACGACTACCTGCGCCTCCTGTTCGCGCGCGTCGGCGACCCGTACTGCCCGGATCATCCGGCGCAGAAGCTCGCCGCCATGACCATTTCGCAGATGGTCGACGCGACCCTGGCGCTTGGCGGTGACCAGAGCGAGGGCAGCGAGGAGTTGCGGCTCATGATCCTCGCGCCGGTGGTGGTCAACCGCAAGGGCGAGCATCTCGAGCTCATGCTGGAGCTGCGCGCGAAGGGCTTCGCGCGCGTGCGCGTGGACGGCAAGGTGCACGAGATCGACGCCGTGCCCAAGCTCGCCAAGACCAGCAAGCACACGATCGAGGTCGTGGTCGACCGCCTCAAGGTCAAGGAAGAGTTCAAGCAGCGCCTGGCGGAATCGTTCGAGACCGCGTTGCGCCACGGCGACGGGCGCGCGATCGCGGTCGAAATGGACGCGGACAGGGAACACCTGTTCTCGGCCCGCTTCGCCTGCCCGGTGTGCAACTATTCGCTGCCCGAGCTCGAGCCGCGTCTGTTCTCCTTCAACAGCCCGATCGGCGCCTGCCCGCGCTGCGACGGCCTGGGCTCGATCAGCTTCTTCGACCCCAAGCGCGTCGTCGCCTTCCCGCAACTTTCGCTCGCGTCGGGCGCGATCCGCGGCTGGGACCGGCGCAACCAGTTCTACTTCCAGCTCCTGCAAAGTCTCGCGAAGCACCTGGGCTTCGACATCGACCGCCCGTTCGCGAAGCTCCCGGAGCGCGTGCAAGGCGTGATCCTGCAGGGCTCGGGCGAGGAGAAGATACCGTTCACGTACCTGTCCGAGCGCGGCAAGCCGGTCGTGCGCGAGCACGCGTTCGAGGGAATCATTCCCAACCTCGAGCGGCGCTACCGCGAGACCGACTCGGTGATGGTGCGCGAGGAGCTCGCGAAGTACCTCAACACCAAGCCGTGCCCGGAGTGCAACGGCACACGCCTGAAGCGCGAGGCGCGGTTCGTGAAGGTGGGCGAGGGCGACGCCGCGCGCCCGATCTACGGCATCTCCGCGCTGCCGCTGAAAGCGGCGATGGACTTCTTCCGCGCGCTAAGGCTCGACGGCCACAAGGCCGCGATCGCCGACCGCATCGTCAAGGAGATCATGAGCCGGCTTACCTTCCTCAACAACGTGGGCCTCGACTACTTGGCGCTCGACCGCTCGGCGGAGACGCTATCCGGGGGCGAGGCGCAGCGCATCCGTCTCGCCTCGCAAATCGGCTCGGGGCTGACCGGTGTCATGTACGTGCTCGACGAGCCCTCGATCGGACTGCATCAGCGCGACAACGATCGCCTGCTCGCCACGCTCAAGCACCTGCGCGACCTCGGCAACAGCGTGATCGTGGTCGAGCACGACCAGGACGCGATCGACGCCGCGGACTACGTGGTCGACATGGGCCCGGGGGCGGGCGAGCACGGCGGGCAGGTGGTGGCGCAGGGCACCCCCGCCGACATCCGGCGCGCGGCGCACTCGCTGACCGGGCAGTATCTTGCCGGGCACCGCCAGATTCCGGTTCCCCCCAAGCGCCATCGCGCCGACCCCGACTGCGAGCTCGTGATCTCCGGCGCCACCGGCAACAACCTGGCCGGCGTGACGCTGCACCTGCCGGTGGGGCTGTTCGTGTGCGTGACCGGGGTGTCCGGCTCGGGCAAGTCCACGCTCATCAACGACACGCTGTACCACGCCGTCGCCCGGCACCTTTACGACAGCGCGGAGGAGCCGGCGCCGTTCGCCGAGATCGCGGGGCTCGAGCATTTCGACAAGGTGATCAGTGTCGACCAGAGCCCCATCGGGCGCACCCCGCGCAGCAATCCGGCGACGTACACGGGACTCTTCACGCCGATCCGCGAGCTCTTCGCGCAGGTGAAGGAGGCGCGCGAGCGCGGCTACGGGCCCGGGCGCTTCTCGTTCAACGTCAAGGGCGGACGCTGCGAGGCCTGCCAGGGCGATGGCCTCATCAAGGTGGAGATGCACTTCCTGCCCGACGTGTACGTGCCCTGCGACGTCTGCCACGGCCAGCGCTACAACCGCGAGACGCTCGAGATCCGCTACAAGGGAAGGAACATCCACGAAGTGCTGGCGATGACCGTCGAGCAGGCGTATGCGTTCTTCGAGCCGGTGCCGGCGGTGGCGCGCAAGCTCGCCACACTCCTCGACGTGGGCCTGGGCTACATCACGCTCGGGCAGTCGGCGACCACGCTCTCGGGCGGCGAGGCGCAGCGGGTGAAGCTCGCGCTGGAGCTATCCAAGCGCGACACCGGGCGCACGCTGTACATCCTCGACGAGCCGACCACCGGCCTGCACTTCCACGACATCGAGCTTCTGCTCACCGTGCTGCATCGCCTGCGCGACCACGGCAACACGGTGGTGGTGATCGAGCACAACCTCGATGTCATCAAGACCGCCGACTGGATCATCGACTTGGGGCCCGAGGGCGGCGCGGGCGGCGGTACGGTCGTGGCCGAGGGTACGCCCGAAGCGGTGGCGGCCAACGCGGCGAGCTACACGGGGTATTACTTGAAGCCGGTGCTGGAGGCGGAATCGCGGCGCGCGAGAGGCGAGGGGCGGGCGAGGGACGAGGGGCGAGGGAGTGAGGCGGCCGAGCGAAGCGAGGGAGGCGCGAAGCGCGCGTCGCCGAACGACCGAGGCGAGGCGACGCGCGGACGCTGGGCAGGCGTGGTCGGGCAAGGAGCTGAGCGAGAGGCGAGGGACGAGGGGCGAGAGGCGAGGGACGAGGGGCGGGCGAGGGACGAGGGGCGAGCGAGCAGCGCGGCGCCGCGCAATAGCCGTGGTCGGAAGGTGTCCGGCTAGGCCCTCACCCCAGCCCTCTCCCCGCCCGCGGGGAGAGGGTGCCCGAAGGGCGGGTGAGGGGTCATTCGTCAGACTCGAATGCCGCGCGGAACGCCTCGTCGTCGCTCCAATGGGCACCCTCGGACGCGAGCAGCGCGATCTCGGCGTCGTCCAGCTTCGCGCGCAGCAGCGCCTCGACCTTCGCGATGCAGGTGACGCTCACGTCCGGCATGTCGAAGGCGCGCCGCTCGTAACTCGCGCGCGCGTATCCCAGCAGGCGCGCCGCGGTGCGCAGCCGCCCGTCGAGCGCGGCCAAGAGCGCTGTCGGCTCGGTGGCCAGCGGCAGGTTCATGACCCGGCACGCGCGCCACGCCTCGATCGCGCACGAGCGCGCCTCGCCCAGGCGGCCCGTCGCGAGCAGGGCATCGAGCAGATGCAGGCACGCGTACGCGAGATTGGCCGTCTCCGCGCTGCCGCGCAGGCGCCCGAGCAGGGCGCTCGCGCGCTCGCGCACTTCGTCGTAGAGCTCGTTCGCGCGCAGGAGCGCGATCAGGTTGGTCTCTGCGGCGTTGCGTGCGTAGGGGACTCCCATCGCCGCCGCGAACGTCGCTTCCTCCTTGCGATGGCGCATCGCCGCCGCGTAGTCACCCTCGATCTCCGCGGCGAACCCGCGCGTGCCGGACACGACGTAGCGCAGGTGCGCCGGCCAATCGGGGTGCCGCGCGATCAGCGCATCCAGCTCGGCCAGCGCCGCGCGGGTTTCCGCGGTCGCTTGGTACTGGCTGCGCACCAGCGCCGCGAGCGCCTGCGCCACCCCGCGATCGTCCTGCTCGTCGCGATACAGGGCGAGCGCGCGGCGCGCCGCTTCCTTGCCTTCAGGATGACGATTGAAGAGGCGAAAACGCGCGAACTCGAGCCACCATTCCGCGCGCACCTTGCGCGGGATGGCGTCGGTCACGAGCGGCTCGCAGCTCGCGAGCCATGCCAGCCCTTCGGCGCGGCGCGCGCCGAACACCGTGAAGCGGGCCGCCATGGCTGCGAGGTCGATCGCCAGCGCGGGCGCGCGCTCGCGCGCCCAGAGGAACGCGTCGCGGGCGTTGTCGAGCTCGCGCTGGGCGTCCCTGCGATCCGCGGCGGTCAGGGTCGTCGCCTTGAGCGAGGAAAAGAAGGCGTGGACGGCGTGGCCATGGCGCCGCAAGATCTCGCCCGTCTCGCCGGCGGCCGCGAGCAGCTCGAGGGCGTAGGCACGCATCGTCTCCGCGAGCGCGTAGCGCGGCGGCTCGTCGGCGCTCACGGCCACCAGCGAACGCTCGGCGAGCGACGCGAGCCGGTCCACCGTTGCCCAGTCGCCGTCGCCGGTGCCGGCCACCGCGAGCGCGAGCGGCAGCGTGAAGCCGCCGGAAAACACGCCGAGCCTGCGGTACAGCGCACGCTCGTCGTCGTCGAGCAGACCATGGCTCCACTCGAGCGCGGCGCGCAGCGACTGCTGGCGGGCGGGACCGGTGCGCGCCTTGCTGGCGATCATCCTGAAGCGCTCGGCCAGCGATTCGCGCAGCACGGCGACGCCCAGCTCGCGCACGCGCGCCGCGGCGAGCTCGATGGCGAGCGGCATGCCATCGAGTTGCGCGCAGATGGCGGCGATCGTATCGGCGTGGGCGGCGGACGCGGCGAAGCGGCGGTCGGCGGCGGTGGCGCGGGCGACGAAGAGATCGAATGCCGGCCGGGCGGCGAGCGGTTCGAGGCGGTAGACGTACTCGCCGTGGATGCGAAGCGGCACCTGGCTCGTGACGATGAACGCGACGCCGGCCGCCTTGGCGCCGACGTCCGCCACCAGCCGGCCGGTCGCGTCGGCGAGCTGCTCGGCGTTGTCGAGGACGGCGACGAGCCGGCGCTGCGCGAGTGCCGCGACGAGCGCAGGCAACGGATCGCCCGGCGGCAGCCGCAAATCGAGCGCCGCCGCGAAAGCGGGAAGCACCTGCGCCGGCTCCCGCAGCGCCGCGAGCTCGACGAACACGGAGTCCAGATCCGATCCCGTTTCGGCGGCGAGCAGCGCGCGGGCGAGCACCGTCTTGCCCACACCCCCGGGACCGGCAATGGTCACGACGCGGTGCACGCGGCAGAGCGACGCGAGCTTGCGCAGGTCCTCGTCGCGGCCGAAGAGGCCATGCGCCGCGGCCTCGCCGGTTGCGGATGCAGCCGGTCGCACCGGCTCCGCCAGCGCCTCGATCGGCAACGCGAACTGGTAGCCGCGTCCCGGAATGGTGGCGATCGCGCGCGTGCCCAGCACCTTGCGCAGGGTGCTGATCTGCACCTGGAGGTTGTTCTCCTCGACCACGGTGTCGGGCCATACGGCTTCCAGGAGCTCGCCCTTGCCGACGACGCGGTCGCGGCGCTCGACCAGGGCGAGCAGCACGTCGAACGCGCGGGCGCCCAGGGGCACCGGACGACCTTCCGCTTCGAGGGTGCGGGTGTCGGGGGAAAGGGTGTGCGGGCCGAAACGGAAGGCGGGCAGGGACATGCGCAAGGCGGGGAGCGGCGCGTCGAATCTAGCGCAGCGCGGCCCTCTGCACACCTGCCTTGGACATCGCATCGAGCAGCGCGCCATCGGTGGTCGCGATGGGCAAGGCGCGCCGCAGCGCCAACTCGAGATACACCGCGTCGTAGGCACTCAGG
>JADLEZ010000619.1 GCA_020845855.1 Burkholderiales bacterium | reverse complement strand
GCTTCCCGCACATGCGCGGCCGCTTCCACTTCGTGCGCCGCGCGCTCAAGCCCGACTGGTTCGACCGCCTGGTCACGCGCCGCTTCGAGCGGGCGGGCTTCGGCGTGTTGCCCAAGCGCGGCTCGCTCGACGCGATGCTCGCGGCACTCTCCCGCGGCGACGCGATCGTGTTTCCGTTCGACCAGCACGCGCAGCCGCCGGACGGCATCGCGGTCGATTTCTTCGGCACGCCGGCGTGGACGTTCAAAAGCCTCGCCATCATCGCGCTCGCCACCGGCGCGCCGGTGGTGGCGGCGACGAGCTGGCGCGATGCGGACGGGCGCCACGTGCTGCGATTCGAAGCGCCGATCCCCGCGGTCGAGCACGCGAGCACCAACGAGGCGATCCGGCTCACCACCCGCGCTTATAACGCGGCGCTCGAGCGGCTCGTGCTGCGGCGCCCGGAGCAATGGTACTGGGTGCACCGGCGGTGGAAGACGGTGGCGACGCCGGCGCGGCGGCGCAAGCTGCGTACGGCGAGCGCAAAGGAGCCGGCTTGATCGAGTTGCCGGACTCCGCGGCGCTCGCGGACGCCCTGTGGTCGTGGAAGGCGGCGTTCGTCTACGGCTACTTCGCCTGGGCGCTGTACGTGCACAGCCGCGGCCGGGTGCGCCACAAGTTCCACCGCCAGCTCACCGACCACTCGACGTTCGTGGCACCGTACAACGCCATCATGTACGGCTTCTCCTCGGTGCCGAACGCGCCGTTCGTCGACATGGCGCGCTTCCCGGAGCTCGCGCCGCTGCAGGAAAACTGGCGGGCGATCCGCGCGGAGGCGCTGAAGCTCTTCGACGAGGGCCACATCCGCGCCGCGGCTTCGTACAACGACCTCGGCTTTAACTCGTTCTTCCGCCGCGGCTGGAAGCGCTTCTACTTGAAGTGGTACGACGCGCCGCTGCCATCGGCCATGGCGCTGTGCCCGCGGACGGTCGCCCTCGTCCAGTCGATCCCGACGATCAACGGCGCCATGTTCGCCATGCTGCCCGCCGGCAGCGATCTCGGACGCCACCGCGATCCGTTCGCGGGTTCGCTGCGCTACCACCTGGGGCTCGTCACGCCGAACAGCGACGCCTGCCGCATCGTCGTCGACGGCGAGGCGTACTCGTGGCGCGACGGCGAGGCGGTGATGTTCGACGAGACCTTCATCCACTGGGCCGAGAACCGCGGCGACGTCGACCGCCTGATCCTGTTCGCCGACGTCGAGCGCCCGCTCCGGAGCCGCTTTCTGAACAGGCTCAACCACTGGGTCGAGAAGACGATCGTGCGCGCGACCCAGACCGAGAACGTGCCGGGGGAGAGGGTGGGCGCGCTCAACCGCCTGTTCGGCGTCGCCTACTATGTGCGGTTGCCGCTCAAGTGGGTGAAGGCGCGTAACAAGTACGTCTATTACGCCCTCAAGTTCCTGACCCTCGGCCTCATCGCGTACGCCGTCTTCTTCACGCACTGATCGCCCGCGGAGGCCGTGTGCTCGAGCTCGTCACAAGTCCCGAAGCCTGGATCGCGTTCGCCACGCTCACCGCGCTCGAACTCGTGCTCGGCATCGACAACGTGATCTTCATCTCGATCCTGGTCGACAAGCTGCCGCCGCAGCGGCGCGAGTTCGCGCGCAAGCTCGGGCTCTTCCTCGCGATGTTCATGCGGATCGGACTGTTGTTCCTCCTGTCCTGGCTGGTCGGCCTCACGGCGCCGCTGCTCACCATCCCGTTCGTGAACCAGGAGATCTCCGGCCGCGACTCGATCCTGATTCTCGGCGGGGTCTTCCTCCTGTGGAAGAGCACGATGGAGATCCACCAGCTCGTGGAAGGCGAGGAGGGCCACGCGTCGAGCAAGGTGCGGGCCACGTTCGGCGCGGTGATCCTCCAGATCATCATCATCGACCTCGTGTTCTCGCTCGACTCCATCATCACCGCCGTCGGCATGGTGAAGGAGGTCGCGGTGATGGTGGCCGCCGTCATCGTGTCGGTGGCGCTGATGATGATGTTCGCGCGCGTGATCGGCAATTTCGTGTCGGCGCACCCGACGATCAAGATGCTCGCGCTGTCGTTCCTGTTCGTGGTCGGGGTGGCGCTCATCGCCGAAGGCTTCGACAACAGCGTGCCGAAGGGCTACATCTACTTCGCGATGGCGTTCTCGGTGATCGTCGAGATGCTCAACATCCGCGCGCGGCGCAAGACCGCGCAGCCGGTGCACCTGCGCTCGGCGTACGTCGACCAGGCCAAATGAGGACGATCCGCCGGGGGAGGTGAGGAACGCGATCCTCGCCGGGCATCGCGTCATGCTGCGCTACGGGGCGCAGCCCGCGGCGGCAAGCGCGCTTCGCGCGGGCATCGATCTTGCTCGCGCTGCAGTCGGCCAGCGAGAAAACACGCTGTACGCTGCAACGCGGGAGCAGGGCGATGTTCTACAAGGTGGTGATGCAGGGCCGCACGCTGGGCGGCGCGGATGTCGTGGCCGTGACGCGCGAGTTCCTGCGGGTGACCGGGTTGCCTGCGAGCTTCGCCGAGCACCTTTTCGAGGGCATGCCCAGGGTCATCAAGCGCCAGGTGTCGCAGCCGGACGCCGAGCGTATCGCGGCCACGCTGCGGGCGATTGGCGCGGCCGCTACGGTCGAGCGCGAGTTCGGGTCGGCCGCGGACGACACGCCCGAAGGTATCCGCATTGTCGCCGCGCCGCTCTCCGGGCCGCCGACGGTCATCCCCGGCGCGGCGCCGGCCCCGCAAGCGCCGCCCTCCCGCCCTGCGCGCGCGCTGCGCGCGGTGGGGGAGAAGCTGCCGCTGATCGGCGGCAGTCTCCTGGCGATGGGCGTTGCCGTCCTCGCGGCGCCCCATGTCGAGGGCCTCGTGGCGGCGCTGCACCCGCCGATGTCAGCGTCGCCAGTCGCGGCGCCCAAGCCCGCGGCGCCCGACGCCGCAGCGATGGCGGCGACGACCCCGCTCAATTCGACGCTGTTGCACGGCCCGTGGCGCTGCGTCGACCAGCGCAGCGGCACGCCGCACTACTGGACCTACGACCCCGACGGCCTGCTCGTCGACCACGGCGACGTGTTCAAGGAAGGTGCCGACCCCAGGGCGGCCGCCACGCCGGCGCCGATGACGTGGAAGGTGGAGGGCCGCCGCCTGCTGCACACGGCGCCGCCGCAGGCTGCCGACGCCTACACGGTGACGGACCTCACGCTCATGCACCTGCGTTACAGCGACGACAAGGGGCTCGACATCCAGTGCCGCAGGCCGTAGCGATCCGCGGGCGCAGTTCGCTGAAAATGTGTCATCCCGAGCGCAGCGAGGAATCCACGATCGAAGGTGACGGTGTGCGCGTCACGCGCGTTGTTTCGTGCCGTTTCCGGCGGTCGCCCGACGGGCCGCCCCTAGGGCGAGCGCCTGGAATCAATCTCGATGCAAAAGGCGCAACTTAAGCTTGCTCGTCATCCTTAGGACCCCTCGGACGCCTTTTGCATCGACCTGCCGAGTGGCCGCTCACCCGCGTCCCACGAACGGCATCTTGGTGGCCATGATGGTCATGAACTGCACGTTGGCGGACAGCGGCAGGCCCGCCATGTACACGATCGCGCTCGCCACGTGCGCCACATCCATCAAGGGCTCGACCGCGATCTCGCCATTGGCCTGCGGCACGCCCCTGGCCATGGGCGCCGCCATCTCGGTGAGCGCGTTGCCGATGTCGATCTGGCTGCACGCGATGTCGTACTTGCGCCCATCGAGCGAGGTCGACTTGGTGAGTCCGGTGATCGCGTGCTTGGTCGCGGTGTACGGCGCCGAATTCGGTCGCGGCGCGTGCGCCGAGATCGAGCCGTTGTTGATGATGCGGCCACCGCGCGGGTCCTGCGCCTTCATGAGCCTGATTGCCTGCTGCGTGCACAGGAACGCGCCGGTGAGGTTGATGTCGACCACCTGCTGCCACTGCTCGAAGGGGAGGTCTTCGAGATTGACGCCCCGTGCGCCCATGCCCGCGTTGTTGAACAGCACGTCGAGACGGCCGAAGTTCGTCTTGACTTCGGCAAAAAGCGCCGCGACGGAAGCGGGATCGGCTACGTTGGTCGGGACCGCGATCGCTTGATCCGCCGGCACGCCGGCTTCGGCAATGGACTGCTCCAGCGGTTCGCGCCGGCGGCCGGCGAAGGCGACGCGATAGCCGGCCGCGAGCAATGCCGTGGCCGCGGCCTTGCCGATGCCCGTGCCCGCGCCGGTGACGAGCGCACTCTTCGTGTTCGATGCCATCGGGAATCTCCTTAGCCGTGTTCCCGCGCATTCTAGCGAAGGACCGCCGCCCGTCCCGGACCGCTTGCGCAACTCCGGTCGTCGCCGTATTATGACAACGGCATAGTCACCGTCTATTCGACCATGAGCTGCAACATCTGCGGCAAGGCTACCGGCCCCGGCGCTCTCCTGTGCCGCCCCTGCAAGTCGGCGCTCAAGCGCGCGCGCCAGTTCACCGTGTTCGAGATGCCCGGCACGCCGCCCGCAGTGACGATGACCGGGCTGCCGCTCGCCGCGCCGCGCCGGCCGGCTCCCGAGCGGCGCGCCCGGCGTCCGCGGCGGCGGTTGCGGCCCTGGCGGCGCCTTGCGCTCGCGGGCGTGGCCGCGGTCGCGGTGCTCGGCGCCGCTGCTTACGTGGCGCACCCGACCGATCCCGCACGCAGCGCGCTCGTGGCGCCGCGGCTCGGCCCGGCACCACGGCCGGCCGTGATGCCGGATGGCGTGTCGAACCCGGAGCGCGTCTCGGACTTCGCACCCGCTCGCGGCAAAGACAGGCCGCGCTAGCGCGTCGCGTAACATGCGGGCTTTGGCGCGACGCGCCTAAGCATGCCCGACCATTGCAGCCACCTCGACGGCCGTTCCGACGTCGCGCCGCGCACGCGCGGCTGCGATCCGATGCCGGATAAGCGTTAGCCGCGTTGGCCAAGCCGGACGACGCGCAAAGGGCGGCCTTTCGCCGGGTGTTCGGCGGTGTGGCCATGGCGATGTTCCTCGCCGCCGCCGATCAGACGATCCTCGCGACCGCGCTGCCGACCATCGCGAGTTCGCTCGGCGGCATCACCGACCTGTCGTGGGTGGTGGTCGCGTACCTTCTGGCCGCCACGGTTGCCGCGCCCCTGTACGGCTACGTCGGGGACCGGATCGGCCGCCGCCGCGCGCTCCTGGGCGCGCTCGGCGTATTCACCGTCGCCTCCGCCGCGTGCGCGCTCGCGCCGAGTTTCCTGTTCCTGGTGGTGTTCCGCGCGCTGCAGGGGCTGGGCGGCGGTGGGCTCATGACGCTCGCGCAGTCCCTCATCGGCGAGCACATCGCACCGCGTGAGCGCGGGCGCTACGCCGGCTACTTCGCGATCGTGTTCGGCCTTGCGAGCACGTCCGGACCGGTGCTGGGGGCGTACCTGACCGAGCAGTTCACGTGGCGTGCGGTGTTCTTCGTCAACATTCCGCTCGGGCTCCTCGCGGGGTTGCTCGCGCTGCGGGTTCCGCACCTCGCCCCGCCGCGTACCGGGCGTTTCCGGCCCGACGTCGTGGGCGCGCTGCTGTTTTGTGCGGCCACCACGGCACTGCTCTTCGCCCTGTCTTCCGGCGGGCACCGCTTTGCGTGGCTGTCGTGGCCGCTCGCGCTGCTGCTCGCCGGCGCGGGGATCGGCTTTGTCGCGCTCGCTTTCTGGGAGCGCCGGCATACGGATCCGCTCATCCCCATTCATTACCTCAGGGTGCCGGCGATCGCGCGGCCCGACCTTGTCGTCCTGTGTTTCGGCGCAGCACTCTTCGCGACCATCATTTACCTGCCGTTGTACCTGCAACTCGGGCGTGGCCTGGGCATCGGCGCCTCCGGGTTGCTGCTCTTGCCGATCACGCTCGCGCAGGTGAGCGCCGCCTCGATCACGGGCCGGCTCGTGACTCTCACCGGGGAAGCGGCGATCTTCCCGGTGATCGGGCTGTCGCTCGCCGCGCTCGCCTTCGGCAGTCTCGCGTTCGCGATCTACGGCGCGCCCACGGCAATGGTGCTCGCGCTCACGGTGTTGGTGGGCGTCGGACTCGGCATGGTGATGGCGCCGTTGCAGGTGCTGGTGCAAACGGCCGCAGGCCGCCACGCGCTGGGAGTTGCGACGGCGTCGCTGTCGCTCTGCCGCTCGGTGGGCGGGGCGACCGGCGTCGCACTGGTGGGCGCCGTCCTGTTCGCGCTGATCGACCGCGCGGCGGACGGCGCCGGCGCGCTCTTGCACCAGACGCTCGAAGGGGGCGCGGCTTCCGTCGCCCGGCTCACGCCGGAAGAGCGGGCGGCGATGTCGGGGCAAGTCAACGACGCGTACCGCGTGGCGTTCCTGCTGCTGGCGGCCATCGCCGCGACCGGCGCGCTGGTCGCGCGGACTGTCCCGCGACTCGACTGGTCGAAGGCGGATTAGCGGGTCGATGCAAAGGCGCTCAAGGCCCGAATCACTTACTTGACGTTGCCCCGCGCCGCAGGCCGCGCGCCGGGCTGCGCGCCCGCCGAGGCCACGCCGCCGGACTTGGCGACCGAGGTCGCGATCGCGGGCTGCACGCCGGCCACGATCTCGTCCACCGTCGCCGCATTGCTGCCGGTCGTCGGCGAGATGAAGCCGACGGGGTTGCAGTTGTCGAACTCGGCGACCAGCAGGTGCTGGCCCTGCTGGCGCATCATCTTGCGCTCCGGCGCATTGGGGTCGCTCAAGTCGAACGGCGGCGCGTAGTCGCGGAAGATGACCGCGTCGTTGCGGTCGTAGATGACATAGCACGGAGCGGCCGACGCCGCGGAGGCGCCGCCCGCGGCGGCGATAAGGGCGACCAGGATTGCATGGGTGCGCATGGGTGGGCTTTCGAAGGGCAACCGCGATCCCGTCATGGTGCCCTACATCGCGGGGCCTGCCAACCGGGCAAGCCCGAAATCGGCGCTCGCGGCGGCGGCGGTGAGAACGATTCCCCACAGCACGTCCACCACCGATGCCGCCACCGTCCAGCCCCCGAGAATGGCGAGGTCGGTGAGGTCGTGGACGCCGTACACCACAAGGCCGAGCAGTGCGCCGGTAGCGCCGAGTTGCGGTCCCGGCCTGCCCTCCCGCCCCGCGAAGTAACCCTGTTCGGGGCTCACGGCGCGCGGCGGCCGTTGACGATGCTCACGTTGCCGACGAAGCGAAGCTGCCCGGCGAGCCGGTCGCCGTCGACTTGCACGCGCACGCTGCGGATCGCGCCGTCGGAATCCTGGAACGTGAATCCCATCGTCGGGCCGGTGACATAGGCGCCGAGCAGCGGCTGCGTCTTGCCCTTGATCGTGAGCGTGCCGCCGATGCGCTGGAACATCTGCGCGATGCGGGCCTCGGCCTGCCAGCCGTCCTGGCTGCGCAGCGTCCAGCGCCCCGCGACCTGCGCCGGCACGACCCACAGGAACGCCTCGCTCTCGCCCTGCGCCACGGCCTCGTCGGGCTCCCACTCGCCCATGTCCCACATGTGCGACACGACGCGCGTGCCCGGCTTCATCTTCAGAAGCTGCGGCCGGAGCTGGTAGTTGAGGTCGGGCAGGAGGTACAGCGTGACCACCGTCGCCTTGCTGAAGTCCTCCTTGAAGATGTCGCCCTCTATGATCGTCACCTTGTCGGCCACC
Source organism: Burkholderiales bacterium (assembly GCA_020845855.1). Lineage (GTDB taxonomy): Bacteria > Pseudomonadota > Gammaproteobacteria > Burkholderiales > Casimicrobiaceae > VBCG01. Next base: position 2,376 of record JADLEZ010000619.1, on the reverse strand, counting down.
CCCGCGCGCTGCGCGTTGCGGCGCGCGAGCTCGGCCATCTTCGGGTCGTACTCGATGCCGATCGCCGTGGCGCCGAACTGCGCGGCGGCCGCGATGGGAATGCGGCCCTCGCCGGCGCCCAGGTCGTAGACGAGATCGCCCTTGTGCACCTTCGCCATCGACAGCATGCGCGAGATCATGGCGTCGGGCGTGGGTATCCACATCACGTCCTTGCCGGGCTGGCGCAGCCGCGGCTGGTAGATTTCGTCGCCGTACCGGGGGAAGTCCTGGGCGCGCGCCCCGGCCGCCAGCACGGCGGCCAGCAGCAGGAGCGCGAGGCGAAGCGCGGGGAGCTGCGTGAGTGTGTCATTGCGGGCGCAGCGAGGAATCATGCTTCCCGCAAGCGACACGGATCTACATCTGTTCTCGGGATGACACAGTGGGATTTTCAACGGGCTGCGCACGCGGTGCTGGGCGACCATGGGACGGCAAGTGTACGCCGCGCGCGCCCGCGCCGATCACGGGCGCGGCGTCCAGGTGACGACGTGCGGGCAATGGTCGGACGGCAGGGCGAGGTGCGGCTCGGCGCGCAGCCGCTGCCCGCTCGCGTCCTCGTAGTTCACGGCGCGCATGGTCAGCGAGGCGGGTGCGAGCCGCGCTTTCAGCGACGCGCTGATCAGGATGTGGTCGATGCCGTCGTGCGCGAGGTCGCCGCGGGCGCCCGCGAGCGAGCAGTCGCCGGACGACCCGCGCGGAATGGCGCCGCCGCGGCCCTGGTCGGCGAAGCGGGCGCGCCACAGCACCGCGCCCGCCGGCGCGCCGTCGTTCAACTCGGGGAACAACGCCCGCGTTTGCGCTTTGCAGCGGGCAACCAGGCGATTGCCCTCGCGCACCATGTCGCAAGTGTCCAGCGGATCGGAGGCAGCGGAGCCGTCGACGCGCGCGCGGTACGACGCCGACTCGGCGACCGGCTCGCGCAGGATGGCGCGGTTGAAGTCGCCTAAGAGCGCGAAGTCGCGGGACGCGTTGGCGTCGATCCACGCCTCGAGGGCGGGCAGTTGGTGGCGCAGGAGCGCGCAGTCGGTTGCAATCGCGTCTTTGCGTGCATCGGGCAGCCTCGCGTCGCGCTCGGTGAGCGGAGCGGCAAGGTTTCGGCTGCGGCACCCGGCTTTCAGGTGGACGACCAGCACGCGTACCGGCTTGCGTCCGACGTTCACCGTGAACGCGAGGCCCGGGCGCAACGGCCGCTGCGTCATGCCGCTGTCGGCGAGCGCGTTAACCGCTTGCGCGTCTCGGACCAGCACCGTGTCCTCGCGCCATGCGATGCCCACGTGCTGGGCTATGGCCGGCGTTCCGAGCAGCTCCCGCGTGGTGATCGTCGACCAATGGGGTGGCAGGATCGCCCGCACGGCGTTGGCGTCGAACACTTCCTGCAGCGCGACCAGGCGCACGCCCTGCGCGTCGAGGCGCGCGAACATCGCCCGCAGTGCGCCGAGCTTCTGCGCATAGCGCTCCCACGAGGCCAAGTCCGCGGTCTCGCGGCACGGATGGTCGGCGGGATAGCGTGCCGCGCGCGGCCAATCGTCGCGCGCGCTCGTGCAGCCGTCCGGCGGGAATGCCATGCCGTTGTGCACGTTGCAAAACGGCAGACCCGCGAGGCTCGCGCGTTGCGCCGCGGTGAGCGCGGCGAGGTCGGCCGGCCAGTCGAGCGCGGCGCAGGCGTGCGTCCAGCGGGCGTGCGCTCGTGCGTCCATGAGCCAGCCCAGGTTCCAGGTGGCCACACCGACGGGCTGCGCATTCGCGGCGGTGGCGAGCGCAAGCGCGAGCAACATGGGCAGGACGCGCAGCATCGACGTATCATCCCACGATGGGCCGCATGCGGCACATCACGCTCGTGGGCACCGGCCTCGGCCGGACCGGCGATCTGCGCACGACTTCTCTACGGCGATTCGCGCGCGTCGAACACCAGGCTGAACGGGCGGGGCAGCGTGCGCAGGTCGGTCACGAGGCGCACCTGCACGAACGAGGACAATGCCCGGAACGACGCGCGCAGCGCGACCGCTCCCTGGGCTTTGGTCAGCATGCGCCCGAAGCGCGTGCGCCGCGACGGGGCCCGCAGCTCGACCAGAATGCCGAGCGACAGGTGCTCGAGGTGGTGCGCGCGCGACATGTAGTCGCCGTGCACCGCGAACGCCTGGATCGCGAGCGGGTTGTGCACTTCCTCCTGATTGAAGCGCTCGGCCAGCGCGCAGGCCTCGCTCAGGAGCTGCTTGGCGCGCGCCCGCGGCAGCGGCTCCACGATGCGCGCCTGCGCGAGCTCGTAGAACTCCGCCGTGAGCCGGTAACCTGCCTGCCGCTCGGACAGCGGCTCGAGCAGTCCGCCCTTGACGAGCTCGT
>JADLEZ010000618.1 GCA_020845855.1 Burkholderiales bacterium | reverse complement strand
TCTTCCTCCCAGCCGGGCGAGCCTTCCTCGAAGTAGTGGAAATTCGCATTCGGCGGCACGAGCGGGTCGGCGCTCGCGAGCGTCACTTCGCCGCCGCAGTTGTTCGTATGGCCCTTGAGCACCGCCCAGGTGAGACGGTCGCGGTGCGCGGTGAGCTCCTTCGAGTAGTTGCGCTGGTAGCCGCGAAACGCGCCCAGCAGCGCGAAGCAGAACGTGTCGGGCAACGGGCGCTCGGGCACAGAGCGTCGGATGACCGCGAGGAGCGCACCGTTGCTGGTGTACACGCCGCAGCGCTTGGCCGCCCATTCGCGGCCCTGCGGGTCGGAGCGCACGAAGTCGGCGCCGGCGAGCACTGCCCAGTCGCGGGCCATCCGGTACACGATGCCGACTTCGTAGCGATCCTGCAGGTTGCGCCCCACGCCCGCGAGCGGATGCGGGCACGGCAGCCCGTGGCGCGCGAGCTCCGCGGGCGGGCCGACGCCGCTCAGCATCAAAAGCTGCGGCGTGTTGAACGCGCCGGCGGCGAGGATGACCTCGCGGCGCGCGTGCACCGTGCGTGTCTCGCCGGGCGCCACACCCGGCTCCTTGAACGCGCGGGACAGCCGCGGCCCCTTGCGGTACTCCACACCGACTGCGCGCGCGCCGTCGAGCACCACCTTCGTCGCGTGCGCGTCGAGCTCGATCCACAGCGGATAGCCGCGCGCGGCGACATCGCGCAGGCGCTCGCGGGTGCCCATGCGCGCGCCGTCGCAGGTCGTGAGCGGGGTATAGAAGACGCCGTCGTCGGCGTCCTTGACCCGGCCCCAGTCGTTGGGATCGCCGTGCCCGCGCAGGAAATCCGCGAGCTCGCGCCACAAACCTTCGGTACCGTGCACGGCTTCCCACAGCGCCGCGACCAGCATCCGGCGCAGCGCGCGATCGCGCAGCGCGGCAATCGGCACCGACTTTTCGGTCGACAGCCAGCCGTCGAAGCCGTGGCCCGACCAATCGAGCTTGCGGAGCCAACGCTGGGTAGGCCGGTGGGCGCAGCGCTCGAGCAGGCGCACGTACCGGCGCATGCTTTCGGCCGACCACGACGCATCGCCGGTCGCGCGCGCGATGGCATCCCAGTCCTCGTTGTCGGGCAGCACGAAGATCTGCGCGTTGTGGGCGGTGCATCCGCCAAGCGTGCCCGCGCGCGGGTACAGCACCCCCTCGATGCGGCCGTCTTGAATCTCGCACTTCGGGTCGCGCCGCTGCTGCGCGTCGTCGCGGTAATGGCGCACCCGGTAGTCCCACGCCATCGCGCGGTTCTCGGTCGAGCACGCGTGGAATGCCGGCACGTCGTAGTCTTCCGGCAGGCAGTTGTCCGGGCGCAGCGCGTTGCCGCCGGACAGCGCGCGCGGGTCGCCGCCTGCCTCCAGCACCAGCACGCTGCGCCCGGCCTCGGCGAGCCGCGCGGCCACCGTGCCGCCGCCGGCACCGGAGCCGACGACGACGTAGTCGTACGCGTCCTCAGCCAAATCTCGTGTCCGCGCAGCGCCGCTCGAACAGCGATGCCCCCTGCGCCTGCGCGGTGGCGATCGCCTCGCGCAGCGCGGCTTTCGCGCGCGCGTGTTCGCCGGACGCGGCGAACGCTTCGCCTTGCAGGCGCAGAAGCTCGGCGAGGTAGAAGCGCTCGCCGGTCGCCTGCGCCTGCCCGACGGCGCGTGCGAGCACGCCGTGCGCGCGCGACAGTTGCCCGGCGGCAGTCAGCGCCTCGCCGTACAAACCGATGGCGAACGGCTGGTACGTGACAGCGTCCGTCGCGGCATGCGCCTCCATCCCGCGCGCGAGCTCAACGAGTCCCTCGCCCTGCTGCCCCAACTTGACCATCGACGCACCGCGGATCGACTGCGAGATGCCGATCCAGGTTGCGAACCCTTGCTCGCGCGCCGACGCGAGCGACGCGGTCGCCCGGTCGAGCGCCGCGCGCGGATCGCCGCGGATGTGGTCGACGGCAGCGCAATAGCAAAGGGAGAAGTTGACGGTGTGCAGGCCGCCGAGCGCGCGCGAGTGCGCGAGACCTTCCTCCGCGGCGCGCAGCCCCGCCTCGACGTCGCCCATGAGGGTCAGCGCCAGCGCGAGGTAGCACAAGCCGGTGGACTTCTGGTCCTGCACGTACATGACCTGCCGCGGGCGCGGCGCCGTCTCGCCTTCCTCATACAGGCGCAGGGCGGCTTCGAGATGACCGCGCGCTGCCGCAAGCTCGCCTTCCAGGAACAGCGTGCCGCCGAGCAGGAGGTGTCCCATGACGAACGGCGGCTTGCCTACCTGCTCCGCCGCACGCGCGAGGCATTCCTGCGCCAGCGCCCGGCACGTCGCGAATCCGGCGCGCGTGATCTCGTAGGAGCCCAGACCCGCGAGGACGGAAAAGATCTCCGGCGCGTCCGGCACTTCCCGACACAGCGCAAGGGCAGTCTCGTACGCGCGGCCGCACTCGGCCGACGCGAAGCCGCGCTGCTCGGCATAGATGCCTCCCAGCGTGCGGTGCACGGCCAACTCGCGGCGGGCACGCGCATGGCTCGCCGGCAGCGAGGCTAAGAGCCGCAGCGCCGCCTCGAGTTGCGCGATCGCCTCCGTGAAGCCCGATCGCCGCGCCGACAGCTTCGCCGCGGCGACGAGGTGGTCCACCGCACGGTCCGCGTCGCCCGCCGCCTGGAAGTGCCACGCGAGGAGCTCGGGCTGCGTCTCCGCCGTCTCCGGAAAATCCTCGACCAGCACCTGCGCGATGCGCGCGTGCAGCGCCGCCTGCTGCTTGCGCAAGAGACTCGCATAGGCGGCATCGCGCACCAGCGCATGCTTGAACGCGTACGCGAGCACCGGGCTCTTAGGGCTCACGAGAAGGCCCGCGTCGACCAGTCGGGACAACTCCTCCTTGAGGGTTTCTTCCGGAAGGCCCGCCACGCGCGCGAGCAGTTCGTAGCTCCATTCGCGGCCGATCACTGCGCCGATCTCCGCAATCGCTTTCGCCGGTCCCAGGCGGTCGAGCCGCGACATGAGCGCGTCGTTGAGTGTGGCCGGAATCGCAAACCGCGGCGCACCCGCGCCCGGCCCGCTTTCCAGGACACTTCGGGTCAGATCCTCGATGAACAGCGGCATGCCGTCGGTGCGCTCGGCGATCTCGCGCATCGTCGCCTCGGGCAGGCGCTGCTCGCCGCAGACGTGCCCGACCATGGTCATCGCGTCCGCGCGCGACAGCGGCTGCAGCACCATCGTGTGCAAATGCGGCGCGTCGCCCCAGTGCGGCCGGAACTCGGGGCGCGCGGTGAGCACCGCGAGGATCGGCAGGTCGGCGAGCTCGGGAAGCACCATGCCGATGAGCTCGTCGAACGACGGGTCGACCCAATGCAGGTCCTCGACCACGACGAACAGCGCGCCGCGGGCGCGCGCGACCGCGGCCACCAGGCGCGCGAGTCCGCGGAACAGGAGCTGCCTGCGCCGCTGCGCCGACACGTTGAGCGGCGCGGCGGCAAGGTCGAAGCGCACCGACAGGAGTCCCGCCAGCAGCGCTACCATGTCCTGCGCGTCGGGCAGCTCCGGCGGCACGAGGCCGGCGATCTTGGCGAGCTTGGTCGCGTCGTCGTCGCTTTCGTTCAGATCGGCGGCGATCGAGAACTGGCGGATCACCGGCGCGAGCGGGCTGCCCTGCAGATTGGGCGAGCAGTGGTACCACACGCGCACACAACCTTCGGGCAGGCTGCCGGCCAGCGCTTCGGTGAGGCGCGACTTGCCCACCCCCGCTTCCGAGGACAGGAGCACCGCCTGCCCGCGGCCCTCGCGAGCGAGCGCCCACCACTGTTGCAATTGCGCGAGCTCGGCGGTGCGGTCGACGAGTGGGGTCAGCGCGCGGTCGCGCAGCATGTGGAAGCGGCTGCCCACCGTGCGCTCGGCGAGCACTTGCCACGCACGCACCGGTGCGTCGAATCCCTTGAGCGCTTGCGCGCCCAAGTCGCGGTACTCGAAAAGGCCCCGGCACAGGCGTTGTGTTTCCTGCGCGACCACCACCTCTCCGGGGCCGGCGAGCGACTCGAGGCGCGCGGCGAGATTGAGCGTGCTGCCGATCGCCGACAGCGGCTCTCCACCCTGTGGGAGACTGCCGATCACCATGACGCCGGTGGCCACCCCCACGTGCACGCGCAGGTCGTGCGTGCCGTTCCCGGGCCAGCCGGTGCGCGTCACCGCGAGTGCCGCGCGGATCGCGCGCTCGGCGTCGTTCTCGTGCGCGCGCGGATAGCCGAAGTACGCGAGCACGCCGTCGCCGACGTGGCGCGCGACCATGCCGCCGTGGCTCGCGACGATCTCGCCGACGCGCTGCCGGTAAGCCTGGATGACCTCGGCAAGCTCTTCCGGGTCGAGGCGCAGCGACAGCGGTGTGGAGGCCACCATGTCGCAGAACAGCACGGTGAGCTGGCGGCGCTCGGCGGGGCGGACTTCCGTCACCTCAATCCCCGACCGCGCGCAGCGTGAGCGCGAAGTGATCGTAGAGGTACGCAATGCGGGCGGTGTCGATGGCGGGTCCCTGAAGCTCGAAGCGAAAGCGCGCGAGCAGCATCGCGAGCGTCGCCGTCAGCACGAACGTAACGAGCGAGCGCCCGGCGCAGCCCTGGCGGTGCGCGCTGAAGAAGTAGGTCGCGGGAAACGTGCCCATGGCCGCGTCGGGCGCAAAGCGGTCGGCCTGCGCGAACACCCGCGGGTCGCGATGGTAGAAGCCGGCGTGGACCAGAATCTGCTGCTCGCGCGCGACGCGAACGCCCTCGCGCAAGTCGAACGTCGTCGTCGCGCGCCGCAAAAGCAGCGGCACCGGCGTCCACAGGCGCAACTGCTCGCGCAAGCAGGCGTCGAGGTAGGGCAGCGCGCTGACCGCCTTCGCGGTGAGCGCCGCCTTCCCGCGCACTTCGTCGCGTGCCCGCCGCTGCACTTCGGGATGCGCGGCGATGAGCGCGAGCGTGCGCGGCACGTGCAGCTCGATCGCGTCCTTCAGGACGAACATCCAGAACGCGATCTGCGGCGCCACCGGCACCGCGGCCGGCGCGTCGCGTGCCGCCGCATCCGCCACGAGGCATTCGGCCCCCGGCTCGGACAACGCGCCTTCGAGCTCGCGGTAGAGCGCGGCGAAGCGCTTGCGGTCGCGCAGGAGGAGGTTGCTGCGCGCAAGGAGGCACGCGAGCTGCGCGTTCATGTCCGGCCGCAGCGCGCCCAGGATGACCTGCTGCGAAATGCGCTGGCCCAGCGCCTGGAACTGCGGGAAGCGAAGCTCGCCCGCCACCACCTGCCCCACCTCGCGCGCAACGACCGCCCCGAACGCCTCGTGATGGCGATGCAGCGTTCCGAAGTCCAGCACCGCCTCGTTGAACGGCCGCCGCTCCTCCCACTCGCCGCCGCTCGAAACGATGACCGACCCGGGCGCGAAGCGCGACAGCGCGCGCTTCTTGATCGCTGGATCGCCGGCGTTATCCTTGGACGCGAGCACCGCCTCGATGGCTTCCGGCGCGAGCACGAGCAGCGTGCGCCGCAGCGGGAACCACGTCCACAAAAGCTCGCAGCCGTACTTTTCGCGCAACGAGGCTAAGAACCGCATCGTCGCGCGGCCCGCGTCGTGCCGGCAGCGCCAGGCCAGATACCACCGGGTGGGCGCCACCAGTCCCGCGAGGACGACGGGCAGGCTGACGAAGAGCTGCAGCCGCAGCGTGTCCCACCACGAAGCGCGCCGGGTTCCCAGGGGCATGGCTTCTAGCATAAGCGTGCGGGTGCGCTTTGCGTACCGGCCGCACTCCGCAAAGGCTCGCTTGCGGAAGAATCGTGTTGGCGGCACGCTCCGCCCGGTGCATAGTAGTGTAGCCCACAATACTCTACCCGGAGATCGGCCATGGCGGACAAGGTCGTGCAGCGGCAGATCGAAGCGATCGCGGACGAGGCGCAAGGCTCGCGCGTCAGCGTGCTGGTGCAGATGCAGACGTCGTTCGGCATCAAGGACTACGTGCAGGCGGCGGCTGCGATGATGGAAGCGCGGCAGGCGGTCACGTCGGCACGCGCGTTCGTGCCGCCCGCGAGAAGCAAGCTCAGGCTGACCCCGGCCGGCCGGATAACGGCGGCGGGCAAGCGCAGCCTCGCGCAGTCGGGGTCGTCGTCCGCGCCGCTGTTCCTCGCCACCGACCGCCTGCAACCGGCCATGACCGCGGATTTGCGCGCCAAGGGATTGGCGGCGCTGCAGCCGATTCTGTCGTCGAAGTGGGTGCGCAAGGCATGCCACGGAGCGCCCGCGGCGCACGGCAGGCGCGGACGATCGGTGCCGACGCACTTTCCGTTGTCCGGCAGTGCCGTGCTCGACCTGACGGTCGACCAGTTGTGCGAGCTGCCGGACCAGGTCGAAGGAATCGCCGACGTCTTTCCCAATCGCATCGTGCGCGTGCCGCCGGTGGCGAAAGCCGAAGAGCTGCCGCCGGTCGTCGTCGACAGCAAGGTCAACACGTGGGGACTCGCGAAAACCGGCGCGCTCGCGGCCTGGGGAGTGTTCGGCGCGCGCGGCAAGGGGGCACGGGTGGCGATCCTCGATACCGGTGTGGACGCCGCGCATCCCGATCTCGCGGGCAAGGTTGCCGGCTTCGCGGAGTTCGACGACCGCGGCGAGGTCGTCACCAAGAAGCTCGCCGACGCCTACGACAGCGACCAGCACGGTACGCATTGCGCCGGCATCGTCGCCGGCGGCAACGCGAGCGGGCGCTGGATCGGCATGGCGCCGGAAGCGGAGCTGTTGTGCGGCCTCGTGCTCAAAGACGGCGGCGGCACCGACGCGCAGATCCTCGCCGGCATCGAATGGGCGATCGCGAGCGGCGCGCACGTCATCAGCATGTCGTTGGGCGGCTTGCGCATGACTGCCGACGTGCTCGACACCTACACCCGCGCGATCATCAACGCCAACCGCGTCGGCATCCCGGTGGTGGTCGCGATCGGCAACGAAGGCAGCCAGACGTCCGGCTCGCCGGGCAACGACTACTTCGCGTTCACCGTGGGCGCGACCGACCACGAAGATTGGGCGGCCGGCTTCAGCGGCGGGCGCACGCAGGTGATCGAGCGGTCGCGCTATATCCAGGCGAAGGACCTGCCGCTCGTGTACTCGAAGCCCGAGGTGTCGGCGCCGGGAGTGGCGATCTACTCGTCGGTTCCGAAGAAGAAGTGGGAAGCCTGGAACGGCACGTCGATGGCCACCCCGCACGTGGCCGGCGCGATGGCGCAGATCCTCGGCGCCACGCAAATCCTGCAGGAGCCCGCGACACAGCGCGTAAACTTGCTGCAGTCCCTGCTCGTCAGCACGGTGAAGGAACTGGGCGAGGCCGGGCAGAATCACCGCTTCGGCCACGGCCGCATCGACGTGCTGCGGGCGCTCGGCTATGCCAAGGAGTTGGGCTACCTGTGACGGGTAACGACAAGATCCAGGACGGCGACCTCGCGATTTTCGCGGCGGCCGGCGGTGCCGCGAAGCGAAGTGTCATCGTCGAGGCGGAGGTGCCGGGCGCGTTGGCGGCGCGGCGTACGCCGGCGAAGAAGCTCGTCAGGCGCGGCGCGATGAAGAGCGCGACCGACGACCGATACGCGACCGCTTCGGCGAAATCGATGGCCAGGGTCGAAGCCTTGCTCGCCGAGCTCGGCTTGCTTGCCGACGCCGTGAAGCTGCCGGCGGCCGTGTCGTTCGTGGTCGACGCCGGCCCGGAGCAACTGCGCGCGCTGTCCGCCTCGCCGCTGGTCGCCGCGATCCGACCGAACCGCATGCATCGCGCAGTTAAGTAGGGTCTGACCCTACTTACGGGTTGCGCGAACCGGCGGACTGCTTCTTCGAGTTGCGCGTGGCGTTACGGGACTTGCGCGAGCCGCTGCGTGGCTTCGCCGTGGCCGGCGCCGGCTCGGCGGTCGAGGCGGGCGCGGCGGGAATCGACTCCGGCGCGGGCGCGGAAGGCTCGGCCGTGGGCAGCACCGGCGGCGCGACCCACGCTTGCGCAAGCGGCGGCGCCGGCGTGAACTCCTGACGCGTCAGATAGCCCGGTATCGCCAACGCCACGAGCAGCACCGACGCCGATGCCACGCGTAAGGTCAGGCGGCGCCCGGAGCTTCGGTCGGATGCCGCGGCAACGTCGGCAGCCGTCGCGGGAATCGTGCTGTCTTCGGCCGCGTCGTCCGCCGCGAACGCTCCGCCGCACTTGTGACAATGCGACGCCCTCGTCTGGTTGACCGCCTCGCACTGCGGACACCACCGGAATCCGACGGGCATGCCGCACGCATTGCAGTAATTCGACCCTGCCGGGTTGCCGTGACTGCACGAGGGACATTCGAGGGTCGATGGCGACATGCTGGTTCAGGTCTGGTCCGGATCTCCCGGCTCGGCTTGCCGTGCGCGCCAGCCGCGCATCCAGCGCGCCCGCGGTGACCGGTCGGCGTCGGCGCCGATGCTGCCGCCGGTCGCCGGCGCCGCAGCGGATGTCCGGGGACTGGCGATCCCCGGCTTCGCGCGCCAGTCGCGTGCAAGCGCCTGCGCTTCGGCGATCTGGGCGGCGGTCATGTGCTTCGCGACGACGTCGCGGTTCCTTGCGGCGCGCGCGCGACGCGCCTCCTCCGCGGGCGGGAAGCGCGCGGCGGCGAGATTCAGCCACTTGTGCGCCTCGACGAAATCCTGCGGCACGCCGCGGCCGAAGAAGTGCAAGCCGCCGAGGTTCTGCTGCGCGAACGCGTCGCCCTGCGCAGCCGCCTGGCGATACCAGTCGGCGGCACATGCGTAATCGAGCGGCACCCCGAGGCCGTGCTCGTGCAAGACCCCCAGGTTGTACTGGGCGCCCGGATTGCCGCCCTCGGCGGCGGCCTCGAACCAGCGGCGGGCCTGGACCGGGTCCGGCGCGACCCCCTGTCCCGCCTGGTACATGACGCCGAGGTTGTATTGCGCGATGGGCAGTCCCTGGAGCGCCGCTTTCTGGAACCACTTGCCGGCCTCGACGTGATCCAGCGCGACGCCACGGCCGCTCGCGAACAATACGCCGAGGTTGTTCTGCGCATGCGCGTAGCCCTGCTCGGCCGATTGGCGATACCACCGCTCGGCGTCGGCCAGCGACCGCTCCACGCCGCGGCCGCGCTCGTACAGGAAGCCCAGGTTGTTCTGCGCCACGGCGAGCCCCTGCTCCGCCGCCTTGCGAAACCACTCCGCCGCCGCGCGGTGGTCCTGGGCCACACCCTCGCCGCGCTCATGCAGGATGCCGAGATTGAGTTGGGCTCGCGCGAGCCCGCGCGCGGCCGCCTCGCGATACCAGGTGACGGCCACGTCGATGTCGCGCGCGACACCGCGGCCGCGCTCGTAGAGAAAGCCGAGGTTGTTCTGCGCCGGGCCGTAACCCTGCTCGGCCGCCTTGCGATACCACGCCGCGGCCTCGCCGGGATCCTGCGCGACACCGTCGCCGCGCTCGTGCATCACGCCGAGGTCGTTCTGTGCCTCGGCGCAGCCCTGCTGCGCCGCCTTGCGGTACCACTTCGCGGCCACCTGCGGGTCGCGCGCCACGCCCTGACCCGCGCGATACAGCCGGCCGAGCGCATATTCGGCGAGCGGATAGCCCTGGTCGGCCGATTTGCGGTACCAGGCCAGTGCCTGTTCGAGGTCCGGCGGCACCCCCTGCCCCACCTGGAACATGCGCGCCAGCGCGTACTGCGCGAGCGCGTGCCCCTGCCCGGCCGCGCTCTGGAACCAGCGCGCCGCCTCGGCCTCGTCGCGCTGCGGTCCGTCGAGGCTCGCGTACATGACCCCCAACTCGTAGTGCGCCCGCGCCTCGCGGGTCTCGGTGAGCACCATTCGAAGCGGCGGGAAGTTGGCGGATTGGCGCGCCGGGGTCATGGCGGTGGAGGTCGTTGCGGTCGCCGTGGCGTGAGGTCGAATGCTACCGCCGGACGCCGCGTGCGATCAAACCCCGGACTACCCCAGTTTCCATTGCGGCAGCGGCAGCGCGGTGGCGGGCGCGATCGCAAGCTTGGCGCGCGTGCGCAGCGCGACATCGCACAACGCGTAGCCCCAGTTGACGAGGCGCCCACGCACGTCGTCGTCGAACCTCGCCAGGCGCGTCGGAACCTTGGCGAGCGCGTCGGTGACGGTCGTATCCTTGAACGGGAACGCGGCATCGGCGTAATCCTCGATCCTGGTGCCGATGCCCCAGTACGCCCCGCGCTTGCGCTGCGCTTCGAACTCGGCGACGAGCCAGCGCTTGCGCAGCGCGCGCGTCTGCTCGATCAGGATGTCGCGCACGCGGCCCATCTGGCCCACGATGTCGCTGTCCGGGTCCTCCTCGATCTCCATCCGCGCGCCGGCGTCGCTGACGAGCACGATGTCGGCATTGTCGACCAGCGACTCGAGGCCCATGTTGTCGTACACTCCGCCGTCGGCCAGCACGATGCTCGCGCGCAGGCGATCGATGTTCGCAAGGTCGGCGCCCTTGCTCCACATGGCGGGATCGGTCTCGAGCTCGATCGGCGAGAACACCGGTGGAAACGCGCTCGACGCCGCCACCGCGAAGGCGAGCGTGACGTCGGTATCGCTGCACACGCCGAGAATGTAATCGACCAGCATGTCCTGGCGAAAGCGGAAGCTGCGGCCGGTCTGAAGGTTGGTTGCGTAGAAGATGAACTTCGGGTTGCCGGGACGGCTGGCGTCGGGCAGCTCCCGTAGCTTGGTCTTGTCGAAGAGGTGCTTGGCATAGGCGTCCCGCAGGTAGTCGCCGGCGGATTTGAACGGCGTCAGCGCGCCCTTGAGGCCGGCGCCGATGTCGATCGTCCTTTCGCAGAGCTCCTGGACCGGCAACGCGATCATCTGCGCGAAGTTCGCCGCCTTCCCGTCGCCGAACTCGAGCTTGTGCCAGCTATGCGCGAGGATACCCGCCACGACCGAGCCACCCGACACGCTGGTGATGCGGTCGAGCTTGCCCAACAAGCCCGCGTCATTGAGCCGCCACAGCGAGCCCAGCCCGAACAGCGTGGCGCGAAAGCCGCCGCCAGACAACGCCAATCCGCAGGTCTTGCCGTCGATTGCCATGATGTGCCTCGCACCTAGCGCAGATTCTCTTCCGTGTATAGCGTCAGCTCGAGCAGGCGCTCGAGCAACTGATCCGGCGGAATGCCCACGAAGTTCCTGAGCACGAGCTCCTTCGCGAACAGCCGGCAGACATACCGCAGCTTGAGCATCTTGCTGCGCGCCGCGTAGACGAAGTCGCGGTGGCCATTGTTGATCACCACGAGGTTGCGCTCGGTGTCGAAGCGCGAGCGCCACAATTCACCCGCGGCCTTCTGGAATGTGTAGCCGGGCAGTCCCTGGTACGTCGAGTCGCCGCCGCTCTTGGCGAGGAGCGAGGCGCTCACCGTGATCTGCGCTTCGGCCCGGCACGCCACATCGGCCTGAGTGACGACGACCTCCACGCGGGTGAGGCTCGGCTCATTGCCTGCGTGGAAGGTCGCGATCTCGCCGACGACCGGCGCCAGCGTCCCTTCGCCTTCCAGCACCTTCCAGGCAAATGCCAGGTTCTCGTCGACGGGCCGCCGGGCCCGATCCCGCGCGACGGCACGCAGCGGCCGCGAGCCGCCGACTTCGACCACACTCGAAGTGGGCGAGACGACCGCCGAAAACAGCGGCCCCGCAAACTCGAAGAACTGTCGCTGCGGCTGCGAATCGTCGCCGTCTTCGGCCGTATCCATCGCGACCGCCCGTTCCCCCGTCTGCACCGGAGTCTCGTCGACCGCGGCCTCCGCCGGCGCCCGCGGCCGGCGCCTGCCCTCGCCGCGATGCAGATCGAACCAGTCGTACTCCTCGGCAGGAAGCGCAAGCAGCACCTCCTTGAGCGCTCCTTGCACCGAGCGCAGCACGTCGCGGCTCGCCCGCTCCTCTTCCGCCCGCTGCTGATCCTCGATGATCTTGGCGAGCCGCGCCTCCAACGGCGCGAGCTCGTGAGCAGCAGGTCTTCTCCCAGCGTCCAGAAGCTCAGGAGCCCGATGCCGAACTCGCCCTGCAATCCCCTCGTTCCCTGCGCCTTGAGCCGCCGCTTGATGGAGTCGCAGACGTGCGTCGCGACGTGATGAAAGTCGGGCTCGCCGTCGGCGTTCCTCCGCACGCCCTCCCCGTCGTCCTTCACGCGCAGGTAGTGCTGCCCCCTGTCCTTGCCGCGGGTGATGACGATCGACTTCGCGCGCGCGTCGATGCTGTTCTCGACCAGCTCGGCGACCGCCTTCAACGGATTGCTCTGCGACAGCGCGATGATCGTGATCGCGTTCCAGTGGTCGCCGATGCGCAGGTTGCCGCTCGCACGGCGGGGACCGCTCGCAGTGAGTCGGGCCATGCGTTACCGGTTGCCGCCGTGAAGGTCACTCGTCATGGTTCGTGAGGTTCGTTTCGTTCGACAACTGTCTACGCAACTCCGAACGGGGAGTGTGCCACAGGATCGCCTGGTACCCGGGAGGCGACGATCGGCATCGTCGAAGCGCGTGAACAGTCGCAAAACCGTGTCATCATCCCGAGCGAGCCACGAGGGATCTGCTGTTCAAAGATATCAAGGGAGCTTACGACGGGCTTCCTGCAGCAGTCGATCCGCCTCATCCGTAGACGGCGAGCTTGCAGTCTTCGCGCACCGCCCATCACCCGAGCCAGTGCGTCACGGGTTGCGCAAGGAACTGATCGATCGCGATTCCGTCGCTGCCGACCAGTAGCGCGCGCTTCGGTCTGAAGGCTTCCGCGAACGCTGCCATGCCCGCGGGCATCTCCCGCGTTCGGCCACTCTTGACTTCGATCGCGACGAGGCGCCGTCCCGCCTTCAGGACGAAATCGACCTCCCGGTTGCGTTCCCGCCAGTAGAACACCTCGCATTCGCCAGCCGCGGCCGCATTGGCGAGGTAGGCGCCCACGGCCGATTCCGTGAGCCGCCCACGAAAGCCGCCGTCCGTGAAAGCCTCCTCGAACCGGAGACCGCTCAGCGCAGTCATCAGCGCGGTGTTGAGCACCTGGAGCTTCGGGCTGGAACCGCGGGATCGGGCGGCGTCACCCGAGAACTTCTCGATCCCGCACACGAGCCCCGCTCCGGCAAGCAGGCCCAGATAGTGGGCGAGCGTGGTCGTGTTGCCCGCATCCTGCAGCTGACCCAGCATCTTGGTGTAGGAGAGGATTTGCCCGGAGTAACGGCAGGCGAGGTCGAAGAGCCGTCGCAGGAGCGCCGGCTTGTCCACGCGCGTCAAGAGCAGGACAT
>JADLEZ010000617.1 GCA_020845855.1 Burkholderiales bacterium | reverse complement strand
TGTCGGGATTGTCGAAACGTCCACGGCACGCTGGGCGCCCGGCGGCGCTACGTGCTTCGGCGCTCGCGAGGACGAGCAACAACAACGTGGATGGCTCGGGAACGCTGGTGACCGTTCTTCACGAGCACACCTGCGCGGGCTTGCCGAGCTGCTCGTAAGACGATATCTTACCAGCCATGAAGACCACCATCTCGACCAAGGGGCAGATCGTCCTGCCCGCCGAGTTGCGAACCAGGGACCGTATCGAGTCCGGCCAGGAGTTCACCATCGAGCGCGTCGATGCCGGCGAGTATTTGCTCAAGCGCACCGAACCGCCGCCCAACCAAGGGCTGGTCCGGCTGCTCCTGGCGTGCCCGGTCAAGGACTGGTTCACGCCCGCGGACCGCACGCTGTCGACCGACGACATCGCGGTCCCCGACCTGGGGTGAGCGTGGCGGGCTACCTCGTCGATGCGAATGTCCTGAGCGAGCCGACCAAGGCGCAGCCGAGCGACAAGGTCGTGGCGTGGCTGACACGCAACGAGCGGCGCCTCGCGGTCGACTCGATCATTCTCGGAGAGCTTCGCATCGGCGTGCTCGCGCTGCCCCGCGGGCGCAAGCGAACGAGCCTCGAGGCATGGTTCGCCGCCTTGTCGAGCACGGTTCACTGCCTTTCGTGGGACCTTGCGGCAAGCCGGCACTGGGCGGAGCTCGTGGTGACGCTCAGGCGCAAGGGAGAGGTCATGCCGCTTCTCGACGGAATGATCGCCGCTACGGCGATCGCGCACGGACTCATCGTCGTCACGCGCAATGTGCGCGACTTCGCGAAGACTGGCGTGGAGGTGCTCGACCCCTTTGCGTGAGGCCGGCGCGAACCGCCACCGACACCTACGTCGCCACCGACGACCCGAAGCTCGCGGTGAACTGCCCCCGCTGCTCGTCAACGGAAAGCACGGCACCGGCAAGATGCCGCGGGGGCGGACGGCTTGAGGCGCGACACCGCCGTGTTTGGCATCATTGACGCCGAGTGGCCCGCCGTGAGGAAGCACCTCCGGTTCGAGCTCGATCGGCCGCGCGGCTACAGCGCTGGGGTGCGCATGCTGCGTCGTCGACGGGGAATCGGGTCCGATGCGCAAGCCGGGCCGCCGCGCAGCGGTCGCGCGCATCGGAGGCGCCCGGGCACCGGGAGGAGCCGTTGAGCGCTGCCTCCCGCCTGCTGGGCCCGATGCGCGTCCCGTTCCTCGCGCTCACGCTCGTCTGCGTGGCGCTGGGCGTCGCGACCGCGTGGCATGCGGAAGGCCAGGTCGCGTGGCCGCTCGCCGCGCTTTCGCTCGCCGCAGCGCTCGCCGCGCACGTCAGCGTCAACGCGTTCAACGAGTATCTTGACTTCCGCAGCGGGCTCGACTTCCGTACGCGGCGGACGCCGTTCTCCGGGGGCAGCGGGGCGCTGCCTGCCGATCCCGCGGCGGCGCCGCTCGCGCTCGCGACCGCGGTCGTCTCGCTCGTGGTCGTCGCGGCGATCGGCCTGTGGCTCGTGTCGGTGCGCGGCCTGGTGCTGCTGCCGCTCGGCGTCGTGGGCCTCGCGCTGATCCTCGCGTATACGAGCTGGATCACGCGCAGCGCGCTCGCGTGCCTCGCCGTGCCGGGCCTGGGGTTCGGCCCGCTGATGGTCGTGGGCACGCACATCGCCGTGGCCGGGCGCTACGACGCGACGGCAGGCATCGCCGCGCTGGTCCCGTTCTTCCTCGTCAGCGCCCTCCTGCTGCTCAACCAGTTTCCGGACGTCGAGCCCGATCGCGCGGTCGGCCGCCGCCACCTGCCGATCGTCTGGGGGCGCCCGCGCGCGGCGCGCGTGTTCGTCGCGCTCCACGCGGCCGCCTACCTCTCGCTCGTCCTCGGCGTTGCATTCCGTGCGCTGCCGTGGCAGTGCCTGCTCGGCCTCGCGACGCTGCCGCTCGCGATCCTCGCCGCGCGCGACGTACTCGCGCACCCGGACGACGTGGAGGCGCTGCTCCCGGCGATGGGCCGCAACGTGATAGTCAATCTCGCGACGCCGGCGCTCATGGCTTTCGGCCTCGCCGTCGCCTGAAGCCCGGCCGTGCTCGGCGGTTTCTTCGAAGAACGAGCCCCGAGCCGCCTTTCATGACGCGGGCCTCCGCGACGTGGCCGTCGGCCGGCAATCGGGCGCAAACGGCGCGCACGCCGGTCCGGTTCGAGTAGTGGATCGTCTTCTTGTACCCGGCGCAGACGTTGTCGCGCAGCTCGTGGCACGAGATGCAGAACTCCTCGGTGTTGGTGGCCTCGACGACGGTGTTGAAGCCGCCCCGGAAGACGACGCCCGAGGCAAAACCGACGACGGGCAGCGTCAGCACCGTGATCGTGCCGCTCGGGCGGCGCCGCCACCTCCACAGCCGGGAGAGCGTTCCCTCAGCCGGGCATGGTCGTGGCACGCGGTACCCATCTGTATCGAGGATCGATACTTGTCGGCAGGGAGGATCGCCGGTGCGCCCTTCATTCATCCGCGAGTCGCCTGCGACCCTGCGGCCGGCGCCGAACCTCGTCGACCATGAGGCGGTGCGCCGGCGGTTCTCGTGGGACGCCGTGCGCGCGGAGCTCGGCGCCATGCCGGGCGACGGGGTGAACATCGCGTACGCGGCCGTCGCTGGCGCCTGGCGAGACGCCCGAGCACGCAGAGGCGGAGAAACGCCGATTGGCGGCGGAAGCCAAGGCGTCCACGGCGGCGCAGCTGCGCGACCGCGCAACCGAGATGCGGCGCGCGATCGCCGCGGCGATGATGCGCTCCGCGACATTCCGCACTACTACCTCGCCACCGACATCCCGCTCGCCCGCGCGAGCCGGTGGCTGACCGGGCGGAACGCGCAGCAGTCGGTAACCGAGCGCGTGCTGATGGCCGTGTCGCTGCTCAAGGCGGTCGCCCTCGCACTCGAGCGCTATCCCGAGTTGAACGGCTTCTTCCGGGACGAGGATCGAGGAATGTGCGAGCCAGGTGTGTAATGACTTGGCGTTACAACCTAACTGTTGTGATCATGAGGCGCGCTGCTGCCGCTCCGCCTCCCGCTCCCGTAGCACCTTGCGCTGCACCTTGCCGGTGGTAGTCATCGGCAGCGCGTCGATGAACTCGATCTCCTTCGGGTACTCGTAGGGGGCGAGGAACTTGCGCACGTGCTGCTGGATGTCCTCCGCCAGCGCCGGCGACGGGGCGTGGCCGGCGGCGAGCACCACGAACGCCTTGACCACGTTGCCGCGCGTCTCGTCGGGGATCGGGATCACCGCCGCGTTGCCGACGGCGGGATGCTTGACGATGC
>JADLEZ010000616.1 GCA_020845855.1 Burkholderiales bacterium | reverse complement strand
GGCGCCTGCGCTCGCGTTGCCGCCGATCCGGTACGCGAGCTCCGCGGGCTCGCGAATCGCCCAGCGCGCGAGATCGGCGCGCATGCCGGGCGCGATCACCCCACGGTCACGCAGTCCCAGCGCGCGCGCCGCATGCACGGTCGCGCCCGCGAGCGCCTCCTCGGGCGTCAGGCCGAACAGCGTGCACGCCATGTTCATCATCAGCACGAGCGAGGTGACCGGCGACGTGCCGGGGTTGCAGTCGGTGGCGATCGCGATCGGCACGCCGGCGCGGCGCAGCGCGGCCACCGGCGGCGGGCGCGTCTCGCGCAGCGCATAGAAGGCACCCGGCAGGAGGACCGCCACGGTGCCGTGCTCCGCCATCGCGGCCACCCCCGCGTCGCTCGTGTACTCCAGGTGATCGGCCGACAGCGCCGAGGCCTCCGCCGCGATGCGTGCCCCTTGCGTATCGGAGAGCTGGTCGGCGTGCAGCTTGACCGGCAGGCCGTGCGCGCGCGCCGCCGCGAATACGCGCTGCGTCTGCGCTGGCGTGAAGCCGATGGTCTCGCAGAAGGCGTCGACCGCGTCGGCGAGCCCCGCGCGCGCGATGGAAGGCAGGGTGTCGCGACACACGTAGTCGATGTAGTCGTCGGCGCGCCCCGCGAACTCCGGCGGCAGCGCATGCGCGGCGAGGAGCGTCGTGCGCACCTCGATCGCAAGCTCGCGGCCGAGCTCGCGCGCGACGCGGAGCTGCTTCGCTTCGGTCGCCGTGTCGAGCCCATAGCCCGACTTGATCTCGACGGTGGTGACGCCTTCCGCGGCCAGCATGGCGAGGCGAGGCGCGCTTTGCGCGGCGAGCTCCGCCTCGGTGGCCTCGCGCGTCGCACGCACGGTCGAGACAATGCCGCCGCCCGCGCGGGCGATGTCGGCATACGTGGCGCCGTGCTGCCGCATCTCGAACTCGCGCGCGCGGCTGCCGGCGTACACCAGATGCGTGTGGCAGTCGACGAGCCCCGGTGTCAGCCAGTCGCCCGCGCACGAGAGCGTCTGCGCGGCCGCGCAGCCATCCGGGCACTCGCCGCGCGGACCGACCCAGGCGATGGTGTCGCCGCGGATGCCGATCGCCGCGTCCTTCACCACGCCGTACTTTCCGCCCTGCATGCAGGCCACGTTGGCGTCGACGAGAAGGACATCGAATCGCCTCATCCAAGCCTCCTGAGCGTGTCGCGGTAGCGCGCCAGCACCGCTTCTTCCCGCGGATGGCGGCCTTCGCGCACGACAAAGCGCCCGGCGACGATCAGGTCGCGCACGGGCGCTACCGCAGGCCCGAAGATAGCGGCATCCAGAAGGTTCTCCGGCGCCTGCAGCGCGAGCGCGGGATCGAGTTCGTTCAGGACGACGAGATCGGCGCGCCTGCCGGGCGCGATCGCGCCCACCGGCTGCGCCAGCGCCTGCGCCCCGCCCATGGCGGCCCGCTGCCACAGGCCGGTTCCGATCGTGGCGCCGTCGGTCGCGAGCACGTTGCGCCGGTGCGTGCGGACCCGCTGCGACCATTCGAGCTGGCGCAGCTCGGCGAACGGCGAGATCGCGGTGTTGGAGTCGCTACCCACGCCGAAGCGCCCGCCGGCCGCGAGGTACGCCACACCCGGGAACGCGCCGTCGCCCAAGTCGGACTCGGTCGTCGGCGCGAGCCCCGCGACCGCGTCGCTCGCGGCGAGTCCCGCGATCTCGCGCTCGGTCATGTGCGTGGCATGCACGACGCACCAGCGCTCGTCGAGCCGCGCATACGCAAGCAGCCATTCCACGGGCCGCATGCCGGTCGCGGCATAGCACTCGTCCACCTCGCGCGTCTGCTCCGCCGCGTGGATGTGTATCGGCGCGCCCGGCTCCACCATGCGCACCACCTGCAGGAGCTCCTCGCGCGTCACCGCACGCAGGCTGTGCGGCGCGACGCCGAGCGTGAAGTGGCTCGCGTGCGCCCGGAGCGCATCGAGCAGCCGGGCGAACGAGTCCAGCGCGTGCACGAAGCGCCGCTGCTCCCGCGCCGGCGGCTGTCCACCGAATCCCGCGTGCGCGTAGAACACCGGCAACAGCGTAAGGCGCAACCCCGCCGTCTGCGCGGCCGCGACGACGCGCAGCGCGAGCTCCGCGGGATCGGCGTAGGGATCGCCTTCGGGATCGTGGTGCAGGTAGTGGAACTCGGCAACGCATGCATAGCCGGCCTTGGCCATCTCCACGTACGCCTGCGCGGCGATCGCCTCCACCGCATCGGGATCGAGGCGGCCGACAAGCTCGTACATGACACTGCGCCACGACCAGAAGCTGTCATCGTGATTCGCGGCCGCGCGACCCGTGCGGCCGGCGAGCGCGCGCTGGAACGCGTGCGAGTGCAGGTTGGGCATCGCGGGCACGACGGGACCCGCGAGTCTCTCGCAGCGCGCGGCGTCGGCCGCCGCGTTGACGCCTTGAATCGTCCCCGCGTCGTCGATGTCGATAGCGACCGACGCGGACCAGCCATCGGGCAAGAGCGCGTAGGGCGCGTGGTACTTCATGCCACGTTCCCCTCGATGGCCGCCACCAGCGCGATCGAGCCGCCTGACAGGGGGTTGACGCGCATCACGCCGGGGGCGCTCGCCGTGTGGACCACGAGCGTGTGCTCGGGGGCAAGCTCGAACGGCGGGAATCCGGCAAGAACGCATTCGCATGCGCCGCTGGCGGCGTAGCAGATGTACGTGGACGCCGGCGGCATGGGCTCGCCGCGGTCGCGCACGACGATGACCTGCGCCGACGAGCGCGAGCGCCGCACCATGAGATTGAAGTCGCGCGTCGGGCCGTCGACCAGCGCGCAGTCGATGGCCGCATCGCCTGCGAAGGTAACGGGCTCGAACGGCGCCCGCAGCTCGACCGGCGCACCCGCGCCGGACAGCCGCATGCCGCGGCCCGCGAGCAGCACCAGCGTCCGCTCGACCCCGGGGAACGCGGAGAACGGCCCGTCGCGCTCGACGGCGGCAATACTCACCCGCCACGCGAACGACGCTAGGTCCGCCCCGGGCGGCTCGGCCGCGATCTGCCACGTGTGGCCGCCGCCATTCTTCCACGGCATCCGGCGGTAGTCGGCTGGCGCAAGGACGTACGGTAGGCTCATGGTCCCTCGATTGTAGGGCCATCGCGCCTGCGCCGGAGTTGCGCATTGACAAGGGGGCCGTCCGCCCGTAACGTGATTTGTTTCCTTGCCCACGACTGGAGTACCCCCATGCGTAATCGCCTCGCCCTCGCGCTGTGCGCCGCCGCCCTTGCCCATGCCGCCGCCGCCGGCGCGCAGGAGACCAAGGTGGCGATCGGCATTTCCGGGTGGACCGGCTTCGCGCCCCTCACGCTCGCCAAGGAAGCCGGCCTGTTCAAGAAGAACGGCCTCGACGTGACGATCAAGAAGATCCCGCAAAAGGACCGGCATCTCGCGATCGCTTCCGGCGACGTCCAGTGCGCCGCCACCACGGTCGAGACGTGGATCGTGTGGAACGCGAACGGCGTGCCGACCACCCAGATCTTCCAGCTCGACAAGAGCTACGGAGCCGACGGCATGGCCGTGCGCAACAACATCCGGAAGATCGCCGACCTCAAGGGCAAGACGGTGGCCGCGTCGTCGCCGGGCACCGCGCCCTACTTCACGCTCGCATGGTTCCTCAAGAAGAACGGACTCTCGGTCAAGGACGTAACCGTCGTCAACCTCGAGCCCGGCCCCGCCGCGCAGGCGTTCGTCGCGGGCCAGAACGACGCGGCGATGACGTACGAGCCATACCTGTCGAGCGTGCGCGGAGCGCCGCAGGCGGGCAAGATCATCGCGACCACGCTCGACTATCCGATGATCATGGACACGTTCGGGTGCACGCCCAAGTTTCTCGCCGATAACCCCAAGGCCGCGAAAGCGCTGGCGGACAGTTACTTCGAGGCCGTGGCCATGATCGCCAAGGAGCCGAAGAAGAGCTTCGAAATCATGGGCGCGGACGTGAAGCAGACCGGCGAGCAATTCGAGGCCTCGCAGAAGTACCTGCGCTGGCAGGATCGCGCCGCCAACAAGAAGTTCTTCGCCGGCGAGCACGCGCAGTTCTCGAAGGAGGCAGCCGACCTCCTGCTGGAGATCGGGATCATCAAGCAGATTCCCGACATGTCCAAGCTGGCGGATACGCGGTTCATCCAGTAGCGCGCGCATGCGAGCGTCGGTGGCTTCGGGATGAAGCCGCTTGTTCCTGTCAGCCGGGCGCGCAAGATCGCGCTCGGCGTCGCGTTCTTCGTCGTGTTCGTGGCCGCGTGGAGCGTGGCGACCCTCGGCGGCTTCGTATCGAAGACGTTCCTCGCCGATCCGATGACCATGATCTCCGAGGGCGTCACCCTGTTCGCACAGCACGGCTTCGCGAAGGACGTAGCGATGACCGTGTGGCGCGTGATCGGCGGCTTCATCCTCGCCGCGGTGGTCGGGGTTCCGCTCGGCATCGCGATGGGCGCGTACAAGCCGATCGAGGCGTTCTTCGAGCCGTTCGTGTCGTTCGCGCGCTACCTGCCGGCGTCGGCGTTCATTCCGCTCCTGATTCTGTGGGCGGGCATCGGGGAGACGCAGAAGCTCCTCGTCATCTTCATCGGCGTCTTCTTCCAGATCGTGCTGATGATCGCGGTGACGGTAGGGTCGACCCGGCGCGACTTGGTCGAGGCGGCGTATACGCTCGGCGCGGGCCCGTCGGGGATCGTGCGCCGCGTGCTGCTGCCGAACGCGGCGCCGCAGATCGCCGAGACGCTGCGCCTGGTGCTGGGCTGGGCATGGACCTATGTCATCGTGGCCGAGCTCATCGGCGCCTCGTCGGGCATAGGCCACATGATCACCGACTCGCAGGCGCTGCTCAACACGGGCCAGATCATCTTCGGAATCATCGTGATCGGCGTCATCGGACTCATCTCCGACTTCGCGTTCAAGTGGGCGAACCAGAGGCGCTATCCGTGGTCGCTTGCGTGACATGAGCAGCGCAGGGCCGAGGCGCGGGTGCGCCCCCTCGCGCGGCGGCGAGTCTGCGCGGCACGCGAGCGTGGAAGCCCATTGAGCAAGCTCTCGATCCAAGACGTAACGCGCACGTTTCCCGGCGTCCGCGGCGGCCTGCCGACGCAGGCGTTGCTGCCGACCACGCTCGCTGTCGCCGACAACGACTTCATCACCATCCTCGGGCCGTCCGGATGCGGCAAGTCGACGCTGCTGCGCATCGTGGCCGGCCTCGACACGCCGAGCGCGGGCCGGGTCCTCCTCGACGGCGCGCCGGTGACGCGCCCGGGCGCCGACCGCGGCATGGTGTTCCAGAGCTACACGTTGTTCCCGTGGCTCACCGTGCGCGAGAACGTATGTTTCGGGTTGCGCGAGCGCGGCGTGCCGCCGGCGCGGCAGCACGACGCGGCGCGCTACTGGATCGACAAGGTCGGGCTTGCCGGCTTCGAAAACCACTTCCCCAAGATGCTCTCGGGCGGCATGCAGCAGCGGACCGCCATCGCCCGTGCGCTCGCCAACGACCCCAAGATCCTGCTCCTCGACGAGCCGTTCGGCGCGCTCGACAACCAGACCCGCTCGCTCATGCAGGAGCTCCTGCTCGCGCTGTGGGAGGCCGAGCGCAAGACGGTGTTGTTCGTCACCCACGACATCGAGGAGGCGATCTTCATGGCGAGCCGCGTGGTCGTGATGAGCGCGCGGCCCGGCCGCATCAAGGCCGACCTCGCGATCCCGATCCCGCATCCGCGCCACTACACGGTGAAGACGACGGCGGAGTTCTCGGCGCTGAAAGCCGAGCTCACCGAGCAGATCCGGGTGGAGGCGCTGAAGGTCTCCGCTACGGCGTAGCCGCACCGGAAAAGCGCTCGCGCAACTCCCGCTTCAGCACCTTGCCGTACGCGTTGCGCGGCAACTCGTCGATCCAGAAGAACCGCTTCGGCCGGCGATAGTCGGCAAGGGTCGCGCGACAGTGCTGCTCGAGCACCGCGTCGTCCACGCGCGCGCCGACCAGGACTGCGGCCACCATTTCGCCCCACGTCCGATGCGGCAGGCCGATCACCGCCGCTTCGCGCACACCCGGCAGCGCAAGCAGCGCCTCCTCCACTTCACGCGCGTAGACATTGGAGCCTCCGCTGATGATCATGTCCTTCTTGCGGTCGGCGATGTAGAGGTACCCGGCCTCGTCGAAGCGCCCGAGGTCGCCGGTGTGCACCCAGCCGCCGCGCAGCGTCTCCGCCGTCGCCTCCGGGCGGTTCCAGTAGCCGCTCATCATGTGCGGCCCGCGCACGACGACTTCGCCCGTCGCGCCCGCGGGCAGCTCGCGATCGTCGTCGCCCACCACGCGTACCTGCGTCCCCTCGACCGGCAGACCCGCGGAGCGAACGAGGCGCGGATCCTCGCCGGCGGCGATGCGCGCGTGCGTATCGTGATCGAGCACGGTGAGGAACATCGCGCACTCGGCCTGCCCGAACGACTGCACGAGTACCGGCCCGAAGCGCTCCACCGCGCTGCGCAGCGTACCGGGATCGATGGGCGAGCCCGCGTAATACAGGCTCTTCATCGCCGGCGCATTCGCCTTCTGCTCCCCGAGCGCGTCCAGCAGAAGCTGCAACATGGACGGCACGAAAAAGCCGTTGGTCACGCCCTCGGCAGCGAACAGGCGCAGCGTGCGCGATGGGTCGAACCTCGCGCACACCAGCGTCACGCCGCCCACGGCGATGGTCGGCAAGACGAGAAAGCCCGCGCCGTGGGTGAGCGGCGCGGCGTGGATCGTCACTTCGCGCTCGCCGTAGCGCAGATACCTGCGCGCGTAATCGGAGATCGCCCGCCACGCGCCGTGCGAGAGCATCACGCCCTTGGGCAGTCCCGTGGTGCCGCTGGTGTAGAAGAGCGAGGCGAGGTCGCCGTCCGCGGCGCCGGCACTTTGCCCGCCGTCGCCGGCCCGCAGGCTTTCGAACGTTCGCACCCCCGCGCGCGAGCCGCGCGCGACCGCGACGCCGAGGCCGGCGCCCGTCGCCATCTCGTCGCGGCCCTCGAGCAGCGCCTCTTGCGCGATCACCAGGCGGGCGCCCGAGTCGCGCACCATGTGCGCATGCTCCTGCGCGAGCACCCTCGTGTTGAGCGGCACCGCCACGCAGCCCGCACGCCAGACGGCAAGCAGCGACACGACGTATTCCCACGAGTTGGGCAGCAGGATCGCCACGCGGTCGCCGGCCACCAGTCCGAGCTCGCGCAGGCCCGCAGCAGTCCGGGAGACCGTCTGCGCAAGTTCGCGATAGGTGAATTCACGCCGCCCGCCGGGCGCGTCGACGTCGACCAGCGCGACGTGGCCGGGCCACGCACCGGCGGCATCATCGAGGATCCGGCTGACGTTCATCGCACGATGATTATGCACCGCCGTCTGCAGGAAGGCCGCACACGCGCGCTACCGAGCCAGCCGCGCAGCGGCGACGATCGGCGCGCTTCGTAGCATTGCCGCGCGCGCGGCGACGAGCCGCCTCTAGCCGCGCGCGGTGACATGACCGGGTGCAAATTGCGCCGCGGATCGCGAAGCGATTGCGGGTGACGCAATTTGCACACGACTAAACACGACGACATAAATAATGCAGCATTGTAGTACACTTGCATCGGCCATTCTCTGGGGAGAAGAACGATGCGCAAGCTGCAGATTCAGGATGCTGAGGTGATGCGGATTGCCATTCAGCAGG
>JADLEZ010000615.1 GCA_020845855.1 Burkholderiales bacterium | reverse complement strand
GCCAAGGGTCGCGAGCCAGGCGCTCAGTTCCGCGAGCGCAAAGCGCTCGCCCTCGCGACGGCCGCATGCCGTGGTCAGGTCCTGAAAGCGCTGGGCGGCGACAGGCAGCACCCGTGCAAGCACGTAGCCGGAAATCTCGAGCCCGGCGCGACGTGCAGCGCGCCGGATCTTTTCCTTCTCGGCCGGCGAAATCCGGAGCTGGAGCTGGGCGGACTTGGTGTCGGCCATCGGTGAAGGATAAGCCACACGTCATCTCATGTCAATACATTTGTATTGACAATATGGACGGCCGTGTCGCGCGCGCGTCCGCGAAGAGCGCGAGGGCCGGGATGCGAAGCGCGGGGAGTTGCGTAGGCGCGCGAAAGTATTCCGCGCGCGGCGGGCTAGGCCGCTTCGGCCACCACCACGTAGCGCAGCGGTCCGCCGGGGTCGACGGCGTCGAACGGATAGCAGGTCACGAGCGTGAGCGTGGGTACCGGCGTGTCCCGCGGCAGGCGCAGCTCACGGTAGTCCGCGACGTAGCCGCGGCGGATGCGGAAGTGGCGCCTGGCCCCGTCCGCGCGCTCGACCACGAGTTCGTCGCCGGGTGCGACCGCGCGCAGGAAGCGGAAATGCGTGTCGCGATGTGCTGTGATCACGGCGTTGCCGGGGTCGCCCGGCAGCGCCGTGCCGTCGAGATGCCCCGGCCCGAAGGCGAGCGTGCGGCCCGACGCGCCGGCGAGCACGAGGACGTCGGCGTCCTGGCCGGGTGCAGTGAGCCGCGCCACCGGATGCGTGTCGGCCCACGGCCAGGGCTTTACCGCTTCGCCGCTGTCGCGCGCCTTGTCCCAGGCCGCGTGAAGCAGCCACTGCGCGAGGTGCGCCTTGGCGGTCATGTATGCGCCGTGACCGAAACTCGACCCGCCGGCGAGCGCGAGCAAAATGATACAGATTACGAGCCATCGCGGCTTCTTTTGTATCATGTTGCGACCGCTGCCGATGGGGGAAGACTCGCTCGGCGGGAATCGATACCGCACGATCCCCGGCGCGCTCGCCCTCATCCAGTTGCGTGGCGGGCCCTTTGCGCGAGCGAAAGGTCCTCCCCGATCGGCGGCAGTCATTCGCATCGCCAGCAACCTCCTTCGGCAACTCGACGTTACGCCCCGGCGCGCCACCGAAGCGCGAGCGCCGCCGCAGCCAGCATCGCGGCGAGGCCGGCGAGCATGAGCAGCGGCGCGGGTGTTGCGGTCCGCGGCAGCGCGTCGAAGCCGGTCAGGCCGTCGGGAATGTTGCCGGGGACCGCGGTTTTGGACGCCGCGGCCCCGGCCGGTCGTGCCGGCGTCACGTCGACCGCGACGAGGCTCGTGAACTTGCTGACGATGTGGTGCGTGAGCGCCACGTCGAGCACGGCGGCGCGGATCTCGCCTTCGGGCGCGCCGCGCCGGCCCGCGTCCATCAGCGCATCGATCTTGGCGCGCGCCCACAGCACGCCCACACCCGCCTGCTGCGCGTTCGCCGTGGCGGGCATGAGCGAGCCCCACATCGCACCCGCGCGGCGCCCGGACAGCGAAAGCGGCGACCGCAAGGCGTCCGCGTTGAACTGCGCGGTCACGATCACCGGCTCGCCGGCATACAGGTCGGGCACGATGCGCGGCCACACGTCGGCGCCGGCCGGCCAGGCGACCGCGATGTCCGTGAGCGCGGGGCTCTCGAGCTTGCGGAAGAGCGCCGCCATCTTCTCGTTCACTTCCCGCACGTCGCCGATCGCGGTGTAGGTGCCGCGGCCGAACTGCGCGGCCTTGGTCATGAAGAACATGTTGGGCGCGGGGCCGATGCCGACGGTGAACAGGCGCCGGTCGCCGATGCGCTCGCTCACGAGCTTCAAGATCTGGTCCTCGTTGCCGACGGCGCCGTCGGTGAGGAAGACGACCTGGCGCAGGATCGACGCCTCGCGCGGGCCGGCGAGCGCGATTTCCAGCGCCGGCAGCATCTCGGTGCCGCCGCGCGCGCGCAGCCCGCTCACGAACCGGCGCGCGCGCGACAGCGTGTCGGCGTCGGCCGGCACCGGCGCGGCGAAGAGCGAGCGCGTGCTCGAGTTGAACTCGATCACGTTGAAGCGGTCGCCGGGCGCGAGGCGGTCGAGCGCCATCAGCAGCGACTCGCGCGCCTGCTCCATCGACACGCCCTCCATCGAGCCCGAGGTGTCGATGACGTAGGTGATCTCGCGCGGCGGGCGCGGGCCGGCCGACTTCGCGGGCGCCGGCGGCAGCGCCATCAGCAGCGCATAGGTCTTGCCGCCCTTGGTCTCCGTGAAGAGCGCGGTGCCGGGTGCGGTACCCACGTCGGGCGTCCACGCGAGCTCGAAGTCGCGCGCCGCGGGCACCGGTCCGTCGGCGAGGGTGAGGTGGTAGCGATGATCGGACCCCGCGACGATCTTCATCGGGTGATAGGCGCTCGACAGCTTGCGCAGCGGAAAGCCGGCATCGAGCTCGATGTCGATGCGCACCGGCAGCACGTACCCTTCCGCCCGGTCCGCCACGGGCGAGGTGATGCGCTCGGCGTCGACCACGCGCGTCGCCGTCACGCTCGCGGTCTCGGCCCACGGCACGTAGCGCGGGGTGATCGCCATGGGGAAGCGCAAGCTGAACGTACCTTCGTCGTAACGCAGCGACTCCTGGTACTCGATGGCAACCGTGATTTCGTCATGCGGGCCGATGTTGGCCACACTCGTCGTGAACAGGTTCGGTCGCTCCTGCTCGACGAGTGTCGCCTTGCGGCCTTCCTGCCGGGCGTTGTCGTAGGTGCGCTGGGCTTCCCCCCGTTCCTTGATCATGCCTTCGATGACGCGCTCGCCGACCTGCATGCGCAGGTGGTCGACCGCCGCCTTCTCGGGCAGCGGGAACGTGTACACGCCCTCGCGCCATTCGTCGGTGGGGTTGACGAAGCGCTGCTCGACCGTGACGCGCGCGATCATCCCGGTGATGCGCATGCGCACGTCGGTGAACACGAGCGGCGACGCCATGCGGCCGCCGGCCTCGTCCTGGAGGTACAGCGCGCCGGCGGGCCGGGCGGCCTGCGCGGCTTGCGCGGGCGAGCTGACGATGAACACCGCCAGCGCCATCACGAGGCTGAACACGAGTCCGGCCAGGAAGCCGTCGAGGATGAACCGCGCGAGTGCCCGCCACTCCCGCCGCATGATGACCGCGCCGTTCATCCCGTCCGCCATCGCCGTACCCTCCCGTGGCAATTCAAGCCGGCGGTTTGGCCCATTGCTCCTGCACTTCGAGGGCGCCCGCCGGCGACACGCCCTCGATGGAGCGCATTTCGCGCGCGCATTGCGGCGCACGGAGGGAGCGATTCGGGCGAAGCGGCGAGCAAATCTGGCAAACCCATGACGGCCGCGGCCGGCGCCTCGGGGCGTTCGCCGATGCGATATAGTCGGCGCCAACGGTTGCTCCCTCGTCCCCCACCCCTCGTCCCTCGCCGCTCATGCGCCGCATTGCCATCGTGGAAGACGAGCCGGCGATCCGCGCCAACTGCGCGGAAGCGCTGCGCCGTCACGGCTACGAGGTCGCCACCTACGCAAGCCGGCCCGAGGCGCTGGCCGCGTTCCGCACACGGCTGCCCGACCTGGCGCTGGTCGACATCGGCCTCGGCGACGAGGTCGACGGCGGGTTCACGTTGACGCGCGAGCTGCGCGCGATGTCGGCGACGGTGCCGATCATCTTCCTGTCCGCGCGCGATTCCGATTTCGACATCGTCGCGGGCCTGCGTCTGGGGGCGGACGACTACCTCACCAAGGACGCGAGCCTGCCGCACCTCGCGGCGCGCATCGCGGCGCTGTTTCGCCGCAGCGAGCTCTTGAGCGCGCCGCCGGCAACCGAGGACATCGTCGAGCGCGGCCCGCTGCGCCTCGACATCAAGCGCCTCACCGCGGACTGGCAGGGCAAGCGCGTGGATCTCACGCTCACCGAGTTCTGGATGGTGAACGCGCTCGCGCGGCATCCGGGACACGTCAAGGATCGCGACGCGCTGATGCGCGACGCGAGCATCGTGGTCGACGACAGCACCATCACCTCGCACATCAAGCGCATCCGGCGCAAGTTCCTGGCACTCGACCCCGCGTTCGACCGCATCGCGACGGTGTACGGGATGGGGTACCGGTGGGGAGAGTAGCTCCCTCTCCCGCTTGCGGGAGAGGGTTGGACCGCCTGCGGCGCTTGCGGAACGGCTCCCTCTCCCGCTTGCGGGAGAGGGCCGGGGTGAGGGTGTGAAACTTCCCCGCATTACGCTGTCCATCCGGGCGCAGCTCCTGCTGGTGCTCACCGTCTTCCTGGCGCTGCCCTGGCTCGGCGTCGAGTACGTGCGTGAGTTGGAGCGCGTCCTGCGCGACGCGCAGGAGCGCACGCTCGCGGGCACCGCGCAGGCGGTGGCCACCGCGCTGCACGACCGGCCGCGCCTGTTCGCGGTGCCGCCCGATCCCATCGCGTCGTTCGCGCGCGAGCGCGCGGTAGACCGGACGCCGAACGGCACCCCGCTGCCACCGTCGGCGTCGCCGGAAATCGCCCAGATCATCGAAGGGCTGTCGCGCACGACCGCGCGCATCTGGGTGATCGACCGCGACGGCACGGTGCTCGCGCGCGCCGGGTCGCTGGTGCCGCCGGCGCACGAGGAAGCGCCGCAGTCCGCCTGGTCGCGCCTCGCCGGCGCGACGATCGGGCGGCTGTACAAGACGTTCCTGAAGCAGCCCTCGGACGACTTCAGCGACGACGCCGCAGCCTACGGAGCGCCGCACGGGCGCGACGTCGAGGGCGCGCTCGCGGGCATCCTCACCACCGAGCGGCACCCCACCGCCGACGGCAAGGCGGTGATCGTCAGCGCGGCGCACCCGGTGTGGGTCGGCGACACGGTGCGCGGCGCGGTCGTCGCCGAGCAGACCGGCAATGCCGTGCTCGCCGAGCGCAACCGCGCGTTCGAGCGCCTGTTCAACATCGTGCTCGCGGTGCTGCTGGTGGGCTCGCTCGCGCTGACCGCGTACGCGAGCTGGCTCTCTTCACGCATCCGCCGCCTGCGCGACGACGCCGAGCGCGCGATCGACGAAGAGGGACGGGTGCGTGCGCCGCTCGCGAGCTCGGGGGCGTTCGACGAGATCGGCGACCTGTCGCGCAGCTTTGGTAGCGTGCTCGCGCGCCTGGCCGGCTACGCGAGCTACCAGGAGAAGATGGCGAGCCGGCTGTCGCACGAACTGCGCACGCCGATCGCCGTGGTGCGCAGCTCGCTCGACAACCTGAAGGCGTCGCCGCTGCCGGCCGACGCGCGCGTGTACATGGCGCGGGCGCAGGATGGCCTCGACCGTCTGGTCAAGATCCTGACGCGCATGACGGAAGCCGCCCGGCTCGAGCAGAGTCTGTCGGACGCCGAGCGCGTGCGCTTCGACGTCGCGGCGGTGGCAAGCGGCTGCGTGGACGGCTTTCGCCTCGTGTACCCGCAGGCGCGCATCGCGTTTGCCGCGCCGCCGGAGCCGGTGATGGTCGACGGTGCGCCGGACCTCATCGCACAGATGCTCGACAAGCTTCTCGCCAACGCGGTCGAGTTCGCGGCCGGCGGCGCGATCGAAGTGCGGGTCGAAGCTGACGATACGGCGGTGTCGCTGGCGGTGGGCAACGACGGCCCGCCGCTGCCCCAGGGCATGGAGGGGCGTCTGTTCGAGTCGATGGTGTCGGTGCGCCCGCGTGCGGACGCCGACGAGCCGCACCTCGGGCTGGGCTTGTACATCGTGCGCGGCATCGCACAGTTCCACGGCGGCGACGCGATGGCCGCGAACAAG
>JADLEZ010000614.1 GCA_020845855.1 Burkholderiales bacterium | reverse complement strand
TCATGAGCCTGTGCTTGGCCAGCGAAGACGCCTGGGCCAGAGCGTCGACCAGCTCATCGGCTTCGGTGTAGCACACGCGCAGCTCGGAGCGCAGTGTCGCATAGGCGATGGCTTTCGCGACGTGGCTCTTCCCAGTGCCGGGCGGACCGATGAGAATCGCGCCGGAGCCGTCGGCGACGAACTTCAGCGTATGCAGTTCGAAGCAGGTGCGCTTGGGGATTTTGGGGTTGTAGGTCCAGTCGAAGTCGGCGAGCGAAGCGCGCTCGTCGAGCCCGGAGAGTTGGTAGCGCCGTTCGAGCAGCCGCGAGCGGCGGCAGTCGAGCTCGTCCTGGAGAACGGCCGAGAGGGTCTCGAGGAACGACAGGTTGGAGGCCTGCGCTTCCAGCGGACGGGTTTCGAGCGTGGCGCGCACGCCCGACAGTCGTAGCTGTTTCAGGGCCTGTTCGATCTCGATCATGCTCATGCTCAT
This sequence comes from Burkholderiales bacterium, assembly GCA_020845855.1. Classification (GTDB taxonomy): domain Bacteria; phylum Pseudomonadota; class Gammaproteobacteria; order Burkholderiales; family Casimicrobiaceae; genus VBCG01. The sequence goes on along the minus strand of JADLEZ010000614.1, from coordinate 8,101 downwards.
GGGTGCGCTTCTCCTGTGGGTGTCAACGCGGGTGGTGAGCGTCGTCGTTTGCGGTGATACCTGGATAACAGACGACGGCAAAGAATCGCTTGTAGGCCGTTCTGGACGCCCCGCCTTGGTGCATCGGCGCCGTTTCAGTGGTAATCACCGTCGTCAGCCCGCGGAACGCGCTCATCGTGCACATGGCGGCTCTGCCGAGGTGACGGTAGTCGCATCCTGGTCGTGGACGCGGCGATTTTCTTCCCAGTGCAGCAGATACTCGTTTTGCGCCTCGATCGAGTCGAAGCGCTTGCCCACTTTGCGAAACGCCCGCCGCGAGTACCGCAACGTCATCACGAACAGACGCGGTTTGCGATAGCGGCCGCTGCTCGGATGGCGCGTCGGCGCGCCCTCACCGTAGTCGACCTGAGACTCTTCGGCGACGGCAAACTCGAGCCGATCGAACTGCTCGGGTTCGCGTTGGCGTAGCTCCCGACAGAAGCGCTTCACACTTTTAGCTTAGCGTGACGTAAGACCGAACTCGTCGACCAAGTCCTGATAGATCGCGACGGCGTTGCGCCCCAGGCGCACTTGCACCTCGATCCATTCCCGATGTGTCTCACAGGCCGAGCGTGCGTGCGCCGGCAGCTTCGGCTGCGAGGTGCCTGGCGTTGCGGCGGCCGCCTGGGCCGTTGGCCAGGGTGGAGGAATTTGACCGACAGGCCCCGCCGGGCCGGTGGCCGGGATGGGGGAATTTGCCTCCACCCCCGCTGCCGATCCCATCGCACGCAGCAGCCCACGGATGGTCTTGCGATCGACCCCAGTCCTACGCTCGATCTCACGCTGCGGCGTGCCACTGGCCAGCAGCGTGGCTACCGTAGTCTTCAGATGCAGCTTCAAGACATTCACCTCCATTCACCCTGGCGTCAACCAAAGGGGGCGATGATGTCCTGCCGTCGCCGCTACCCGGAAACCACTCGCGGCGCGACTACGCCGCTACCCGCCCAGGTGGAGGAATTTGAAGTGGCTACAGGTGGGGGAGTTTGAGTGGCCGCCGGGGGCGTGTGTTCATCAATCCATTCTACTGCAATCGTGTCGAGGTTCTGCGCTGCCTTTGGCCGTGTGATCTGTGATTGGCGATACAATTTGCTCGAGGAAGCGAACCTATATCATCCGATCATCCATCGATAACAGGAGGGCCGAATGCTCCACTACAAGCGTTCGGGCCAAGGTCCGCCGCTGGTGCTGGTTCACGGGTTTCTCGGCGGCGTTCCTGAATGGGGCGCGCTATTCACCTACTTCGCGCCATTGTTCGACGTGATCGCCGTCGATCTTCCGGGCTTCGGCGGCAGCGCGCAGCTACCTGCGCCCGCTTCGCTTGCCGATGCAGCAGACCTCACAGCTGATCAGCTCCATGCGCTCGGCGTCGAGCGGTGCCACCTGCTCGGCCACTCGCTGGGCTCGATGATCGCGCAGGAATTCGCGATCCGGCATGGCCCTCGCGTCGAGCGGCTCGTGCTATACGGCGCGGCGTGCAGCGGCGCGCTCCCCGGCCGATTCGAGACGTTCGATACAACCATAGAGCGACTGCGCAGCGTCGGCATCGCCGAAGGCGCCGATCCGATCATCGCTTCGTGGTTCGTGGCCGGCCGCAGCCACCACGCCTGCGCCATGTACAGGAAGTTGGCAGAGCAAGCTGTAACGGAGACTGCGATTGCGACCTTGCGCGCGATCGCACGTTGGCATGCGGCCGATCGCCTGAACGCTATCACGGCGCGTACGTTGGTGATCGGCGGCGACCGCGACCGATCGACGGACGCAGCCGAGCAATTCAAGCTGTGGCGCGGTTTGCCGTCGGCACAACTCTGCATCCTTCCGAACTGCGCTCACGCCGCGCATCTCGAGCAGCCGGACCTTTTCAATAAGGTCCTCGGGCGATTTCTTACGGAACCATGATCACTGCTGCAGGCGATCGGTGCCATACCACCGCGTCGCGCGACGCCCGACCCATTGCAGCATCTGCGCCATCAGCGTGGTGACCACCGCGAGCAGCAGGATCACCGCGAAGAACTTGTCGACTTCGAAGTTGTTCGCGAACTGCTGCAAGCGCACGCCGAGTCCGTACGATCCGCCGACGAACTCTCCGACGACCGCGGAGAGGAACGAATACACGAGCGAGAGTTCGAGACCCGCGATCAGCGTTGGTACGGCGCCCGGAATGACGAAGTAGAAGAGCCGCTGCCTGCGCGACGCGCCGAGCGTCCGCGCGAGCAGTTGGCGATCGGGGTCAGGCATCGTCAACCCCGCGACCGTGTTGATCGTCATGATGAAGAAGACGACGCTGATCACGAGTGCGACCTTCGCGGTCGAGCCGAGTCCGAACCAAATGATGAACAGCGGCGCCAGCGTGACTCGCGGCAGGCTGTTCGCGGCGGTCAGCAGCGGCGCTGCGGCCCGCTCCACGAGCTCGCTCTGCGCGAGGACCATTCCTACCAAGAAGCCGGACACCGTTCCCAAAACGAATCCGAGCAGCGTCTCCCGCATCGTGTAGCCCAGGTCGATCGTGACGATCGAGGTGCCGAACTGCCTGACGAACTCTCGCAGCGTGCCTCCCGGCGTGCCGATGAAAATCGGATTCATGAGGTTGAACGTCGAGAGGCTCTGCCAGACCGCGAGCACCGCGAGCACGATCGCAATGCGGATTACCCAGATCGCCACTGTTTGTCGCATGGCCTGCCAGTTAGTTCGCACCGCCTAAAGGCGGTTGGGATCGGATTGCGAGATCTGGTCCTTCAAGTCGGTCCAGATTTCATCGTAGAGCGAGATGAACTTCGACTCGCGCCGTACGTCCTGGCTGTTGCGGGGCCGCGGGATCGCGACTCTGTACTCACCACTGACACGCGCCGGGCGGTTGCTGAACAGGATCACCCGGTCCGCCAACACCAGCGCTTCTGCCAAGTCGTGGGTGACCATGAGCAGCGTGCCGCCGTACTCGTCCAGCAACGTTAGCAGAAGGTCCTGCATCAGCACCCGGGTCTGGGCGTCGAGCGCGCCGAACGGCTCGTCCATCATCATGAGCGTCGGCTGCGTAACGAAGGCTCTCGCCAGCGCGACGCGCTGGCGCATGCCCTGCGAGAGCGCGTTCGGATGCCGGTCACGCGCTTCGCCGAGGCCCACGCGCGTAAGCGCCCGCTCTGCGAGGGCGCCGCGCTCCGACTTCGGAAACCCGCGCATCTCCAACGCAAGCTCGACGTTGCGGATGGCGGACCGCCACGGCAACAGCGTGTCCCGCGCGAGCGCGTAGGAGCTGTCCGGGCGTCCGGCCGCGGGTGCCTCGCCCCGCACGGTCAGCGTGCCGCGCGTCGTGCGGGTGAGCCCCGCAACGGCGTTCAGGAACGTCGTCTTGCCGCACCCGCTCGGTCCGATGACCGCGACGAACTCACCCTCCTCGACCGCCAGCGAAATGTCGCCCAGGATGTCAGGACCATGCGCGGGACTGAGGCCGACGTTGCGTGCGTCTACCGCGAGTTTGGCCATCGGCGCGCGTCAACTCGCCGCGAGCTTCCTGATCTCGTCGGTCGTGCCAGGCGTGCCGGGCGCCATCAACTTCTCCGCATCGAGAGGCTGCGACAACGCGCCGGTTTCGACGTCGAACTGCACCCAAGCCTTCATCGCCGACATCGGAAAAGCAGCGTCGATATTGTCGAGGTTCGCCTTGACGTAAGCCTCGATTTCCGCGTCCGGATAGTCCTTGGGCAGCTGACTACCGATGATCGCCTTGGCGACGGCGAAGTTGGCGGGATCGTGGATGAACACGTCGGCCTGCGCCATCGTCTTGCGAATCGCGGCAATGACGCTCGCATGCGACTGGATCCAGTCCTTGCGTGCCCACATCCCAATCTGCGCGATGCCCGAAATGAGCGGCGGCCCGCCGGCCTTGCGCAGATCGACCAGGATCTGGCCCTTTTTGTCGTGCTGAATGATGAACACCGATGGCTGGTTGATTACGCCCGCATCGATCTGGCGCGTCTCGATGGCGGCGACCGCACCGCCGACCGAGCTATAGGACACGTATTCGACGTCGGACGCTGCCATGTTCACCGATTGGAACAGGTACTGCGTCGTGTAGTAGCTCGCCGAGCCCGGCGCGGTGATGCCGATCTTCTTGCCCTTCAGCTTGCGCATGACGTCCGGATACGTCGCGCCACCGCTGTCGAACCCGTCGTTCGCCACGAGGAGAAATACCTGCTTGTTCTGCCCCACGAACATCTGGAACTCGACGCCTTTCGCGACCAGAGGAAGGAAATTCTCCGGCGCGTTTGCGGCGACGTCGACACTTCCCGATGCGAGCGCTTGCACGGCTGCCGGGCCGTTCTGCGCCGTGATGAAGTTGGGCTTGAGATTGTTCTTCTCCCACAGGCCCTGCTTGGTCGCCACCTCGATCAGGACGTTGATGATCGATCCGGGTTGAACGGTCAGGTTGAACGCCTCCGGTGCAGCGCCGGGCGCCGCAGTGGCCGCCGTTTTCGGCTTCGAGCTGTCACCGCAACTCAGCAGCAGACCAACCGTCACGAACGGAATAACGAATCGCACCACCCGCGATGCAATGCGACTTGCCGGCTGCTGAAGCTCGCTTCGTTTCGACATGCTTCCTCCCTTAGGGTGCCGCCCTGCGAAACAGGTAGATCGGGCTCGACCACGCCTGGTGCCCGTTTTCGAGCGTCACCCGGACGTAGATCGGCGTGTCGCCCTCGGCTGCGATGTCGACCGTCCGCTCGAACGCGAAGCTCCTTGCAGTGTTGACGTCCGGAAGGCGGAATACCCGCATCCTGCGCTCCAGTGCCCCCGCGTCGAGAACGGTGTCGTCGAAGCCGATGTCGCGAATGGCCAACGTCGTGTTCACGTGCGGGCTGGCAATGTAGAGGCTTCCGTCATCCGCATTCTCAAGCAGGATGTCGGCACCCGCGAAATTTCCAGTCGTGACCGATTGCCACGCGAGTCCGGTTTGCGTGCGCTCGAGCGCCTTCTCGAGGTGCCAGAAGTTGATGGGCACGAACGCGGCCATGCGGTTGCCCGCCATGTCGAGATGACCATCCCAGATCGTCATTCGACCGCGACCGCGGTATTCGGCGCCCTCCCAGATGACGCGGATCCGTCGGCCGACGTCCTCGCTCGAGTAGGGCCGCAGCGTTTCGATCGTGCGTGTTCCGCAGCGCAGATCGACGCGCTCGATGGGCGCCGGCGCATCGACGCGCACGACCACGCGCACGCTCTTCTCACGCGTCCCGACGATGTCGCCCATCATCGCCGTTCGCGTTGCCACGCCGGGGGCGGCAGAGTCGATCTTCGGGTCGCTGTCGTATCTCAAGGCGTCGTCGTCAAAGTGCGCGTCGACGGCGAGATGCATCCGCTCGCCCGTCGTGCCGTAGTGGTGGCGGGCCTTCATGCAGCGCCAAATCGAGGCGCGCGTCAGCTCTTCGAGGTAGAGGCACGTGAGGCCGCCGTAAGCACCGAAGATCGAAGCGCCGGGGTGACTCGCGCCCGGCCTGCCCTTGTGGTCGTCCGAGTTGCACACGACGCCGACGCGGTATCCGAGGTCGAACGCGTCGAACAGCAGCCACTCGAAAGTGCCCCACGCCGAGTGCACCTCCACCGAGCGCTCGATCTCGCCGTCGTGCCCGGCGCGCAAATCGGCATAGCGGCCCCCAACGTGCGCGAACGCGAGCGCGTTCTCGCGGTCGCCGCGCAGCGCCGAAAAAAGGTCGCGCACGTGGTTGCAGTCGGTCTCGATGTCCGAGATGTCTTCCACGAGCGCGTGCGACGAGCGGCGTATCGGCCGGTGGTCGTCGAAGAAGAAGATGTTGCGATCACCACCCAGGAACGTGACCGGCGAATACTCGTAGCCCGGGATCGTGACGAAGCGCCCCGGCGCATGGAAATCACGGTATAGGTCGTTGAGCTCGCGCCAGAACGCCGTGCTGATCTGAAAATCGTTGCCTTGGTGGCCGACAAAATCGCAGAAGGCGCGATCCCGCGCGAACTCGAAATATTCGCGCGCGCTGTTGGTGCCCACCGTTTCCTCGCTCTGGGCGTGGAAATCGCCCCACCACGTCACGAGTCGAGGCGCCTCGACGACCACGAGCGGATTCGATTCCGCGAGGAGCTCTCCGGCGGAGTCGCGGACTCGGATACGAACGATGCCTTGCGCGCTCGCGCGAAGTCCTGTCACCCTGACAGCTGGCCCGTTGGCCGCGACTGACTCCGGCAATCCTTCGACAGAGCCGTCGGCTTCGAGGTGGAAAGCTCCATCGAGATGCGCAACGGGATTGCCGCACCTGTCGTCCGCGCGGAGCGCGACCTCGAAGGGATCGCCCACCCGTCGCAGTGTAGGGATGACCAGTTGCCACTTGTGCGGCAGGCCGGCAACGAGGTCCAGCGTGGCCCCGCCCGCGACGTCGCCGTACACGACGGTGCCGAACGGGTCGGCCTGCGCGCGAATCTCGAAGCGCGGCTCCCGCACTGTCGACAAGCGCCAGCCTGCGCTACCTTGTGATCGATCGCCGAGGACCAGCGTGATGCGATTGCCCTCGTGCAATGCATCGCGCATCACGTTCACGCGGACCGCCTTGAACCACGGCCGGAAAGCGCCGCGCGGATGGTATTCGGGGACGAGCACGGTGCCGTTGGACGCCGATACCGTGCAGTAGTTGGGCGCGCCCGGTCGGTCGAATTGTGGCCGGCCCGCGTCGCTCGCGAACCGAAATAGGAACCGGATGCTGCCTTGGTCGTCGATGCCGAAGCGCCCCGCCGTGTAAGTCACGCGAATGGTTGCCATCGATCCGGCGACGAGCCGTGCCGGCGCATCGACGTCCACTCGGCCAAGCGCAGCGGGCTCGTAGGGCAGTCGCTCGATGTGCGGATTGCGCGCCATGTCGTACCCGCGCCGCTCAGACACCGCGACCGGTCCGGGTCGTCGCGCCGTCGGTCGGTGCGAAGTCGATGACGAGGCCGTATTCGGTGGGCGGTACCAGCATGCACTGGAAACTGATCGCCTGCCGGCCAAACGACCTCGCGACGATGTCGACCTGCAAGCCGCACGAATTTGCCGCCAATCCCATGACCTTCGCGTCGTCAGCCCGCAGCTTGATGACGCGCGCGAGGCCCTCCGCCGTGAGCGTAGGCGCGGCGAACTCGAGTGCCAGTACCGACTTGAGGTTCACGTCGGAGAGTCGCGTCAGCGCCATGCGCATCAGCCGACCGAAGCGTGTGGCCGGAAGGAACAACCGGCTTGCGCACACGAACTTGCCGCCGATATCGACTCGGCGGCGTAGCAGCACGTAGCCTTTGGGATCCCGACCCAGCGCCGTCGACCAAGGGCCGTCGTCATTCACCAGCCGGCGGTCCAGAATCGTTGTAAAGACGGGCAGGTCCTCGCGGGAGCCGGCGGTGCGGAAGCGGTAGTGCCACGATCCGGACACGGGGCGGCGGACACTGCCAACGAACGTGCCGTGACCTTGGCGGCGAACGAGAAAGCCTTCATCGACCAAGCGTCCCAACGCCTTCTGCGTGGTGCCGAGGCTGACGCCGAGGATCTGGCTGAGCTCTCGTTCACCGGGCATCTTGGTGCCGGTGGGCAAATCTCCCGCCTCGACCGCCTCGACGATAGCGGTACGCAGTCGAGCGTGCTTCGGGGCGTCGGCGCGCTGCCCGTGGAACCGCGCCAGCACCGCGGAGTCGCTTGCGTCCATAGCGCACCCTAGTCGGGCAGCCGCGTTATGTCAATAGCTTCGGTGCTCTATAGCTCCGGCGCATCGCCAAGATGAGATCGCCTTCGCGCTCCGCTAAGCCAAACCAGGATTTAGGAAATCCAACGGCAGGAAGGGTGATCGCCGAAAGCGCAGCACGGCTTGATTTGCGAGGCCGACGGGAGGCGAGGAGATGGGAAGTCGCGCTGAAGCCGTGACTGGGCGGCATCGGGTGTTTCGCGAGCGTCGGCGAGCGCACCGGCGGCGCTGGCAGGCTCCTACCCATCGGCGCCCGCGGCGGGCGGGTGACGGTCCCGGAAGGAACTACGGATGCAATACACGGATAGGCGCTCGGGTTTGCGCGCTGCCTCTAGCTA
>JADLEZ010000613.1 GCA_020845855.1 Burkholderiales bacterium | reverse complement strand
CGTTGGGATGCGTGCACAACCGCTCGAACACCCGCTGCGCATAGTCGCTGGGATAGCAGCCGGTGAAGCCGACCACCTGCACGTCCCGGCCGCGAAAGCCGAGCGCCACCTCGCGCGCCACGAAATGCGCGCACTCGACGAGGTAGACGACGAGCATGACATTGCGGATGCCCTTTCGCCCATCGCCGCGCAGGAATCCTTTCATCGCCCGCGCTCCGCGGCCGGCACGTCGAGTGTGAACGCCGGCAGGTAGTCGCTCGCGAGATTCTGCGTATGCACGTGCTCGCCCGCCTTGATCGGGCGGGTCGCCGAGCCGATCGGAACGCCGCAGCGAAAGACTTTGGCGCCGGCGGCAATATCGGTGAGCGCGATCTTGTGCCCGAGCGGGACCGCGGTGAGCGCCGCGAGCCGCACTTGCCCCATCCGCAGCGCGTCACCGGCACCCAGCGCGCGCCCTGCGATGCCGACATTGTCGCCGGGCGCGAGGACCACGACCGCGGGCGCATTGGGTCGAGCCGCCATGACGGAATCGATTATCGCATGTTGACCGACGCGATCGAACCGCCAATACTCGGCGTGTCCGCCTTTCGGGCCCGATCGAGAAAGGAAGCGCGCATGGCGACGTCTCCGGATACCGCGCAGGGGCCGCTCTCGGGTGTCGTCGTGGTCGACTTCTCGCGCGTCCTGGCAGGACCGTACGCCACGGCGCTGCTCGCCGACCTGGGTGCGCGCGTGATCAAGGTGGAGCCGCGCGATGGCGACGACTATCGGCACGTGGGGCCGTGGCTCGGGCGCGAAAGCGCGCTCTTTGCAACGGTGAATCGCGGCAAGGAGAGCATCGTCCTCGACTTGAAGTCGCCCGCCGATCTGGGCTTTGCGCTCGAGCTTTGCGATCAGGCCGACGTGGTCGTCGAGAACTTCCGCCCCGGTGTCGCCGGCAAGCTTGGCATCGGCGCCGACGCGCTGACGGCGCGCAACCCGCGACTCGTCTACGCCAGCATCTCCGGCTTCGGGCAGACGGGTCCGATGAAAGAGCGCCCGGCGTACGACATCATCGTCCAGGCGCTGACCGGACTCATGTCGATCACCGGCGATCCTTCTGGGCCACCCACGCTCGTCGGCGAATCGATCGGCGACGTCGCCGCCGGCCTGTACGGATCGTGGGCCATTCTCGCCGCCCTTTTTCAGCGCGAGCGAACGGGCGAAGGCTGCCGCATCGACCTCGCGATGTTCGACGCCCTGCTCGCGATGATGCCGATCGCGACGACCCGGTATCTCACCACCGGCAAGGTGCCGCAGCGCGCCGGCAACCGGCACGCGCTCTCCGCGCCCTTTGGCGCCTTTCGCACGGGTGACGGTCATGTCGTCGTCGCGGTCCTCAATTCGAAGTTGTTCGAGCAGTTCTGCGCCGTGATCGGACGCTCCGACCTCGTCGCCGACGAGCGCTTCGCGAGCGACAGTGCGCGCAAGACCAACGAGGAAGCGCTGCGCCGCGCGTTCGAGGATTGGTCGATGCAGCGTTCGACGCAGGACGCGGTAGCGGCACTGTCCGCCGCCGGAGTTCCGGCAACCCGCATCATGGACGTCGGTGAGGCCATCGACTCGGAGCACGCGCGAAGCCGATCGCTGTTTCGCTCGCCGCAATCCGGCGCGCCCGGCTTCCGGCTGCCGGAGCAGCCCGCCGGGTTTTCGACGATGGCGCGAGGCCGGCCGGCGGCTCCGCCCGGGCTCGACGAGCATTCGGCCGCGATCCGGGCCTGGATCGCGCGCCGCGGGTAACGCGCGGCGCCGGCAGCTGGCGCCGCGCACGAACCCCGCGGATTCGCATCGTGTGTTGTCAATCGGTGCGCGCGGGTAGTAAGCTTTCGCAATGCCCGGCACCGAAGTCGAAGCGCGGATCAGCGACCACGTCGATCGGCGCGCCGACGAGATGATCGGCTTCCTGCGCACCGTCGTCGCGACCCGCTCGCTTTGGGGCGACGTTGCGCAGCTTGCCACGATGGGCCGCATCCTGGGCGAGCGCATGGCGCGCGCAGGGGTGGCCGTGACCTACCCCGACTCCGGCACGCCCGGCGCGCCGAACGTGCTCGCGTACACCGGCAACGCCGCCAGCTCGCGCCGGCTGCTCTTCAACGGCCATTTCGACGTCTACCCGCCGTCGCAATCGTGGAGCTTCGATCCGTTCAGCGTTCCGGTCGCGGACGGGAAGCTGTTCGGCCCGGGATCGTCGGACATGAAGGGCGGCACCACCGCGATGGTCGTAGCCGCGACGGTTCTTGCCGATCTCGGCCTGCCGAAGAACGGTGAAGTCGCGCTGCTCGCCGTCCCGAATCACTTCGAAGGCGGCGAAGGCACCCGCCGTGCGCTCGATGCGGGACTGTCCGCCGAAGCCGCGATCATCTGCGAGCCGACGGATCTCGACATCTGCTCGGCGCAGCGCGGCATTCTCTACATGCTGGTCCACGTGCGGGGGGTCTCGGCGCACACGACGCATACGAGCGTCGGCGTGAACGCGATCGAGAAGGCCATTCCCTTCATGCAGGCGCTGCGCTCTCCCGCCTTTCTCAAGCCCGACCATGACGAGTCGGGCCCCCAGAAGATCCTCAACATCGCGATGATCGAAGGCGGGCTGCGGCGCTGTCTCATTCCGGAGCATTGCACGCTCACGCTCGACGTCCGCTTTTCGCCGTCGACCACCGCTGCGGAAGTGCTGGCCGACGTCCGCGGCGTGATCGCGGAGTGCGCGCGCAGGGATCCCGCCTTCAAGGCGACCGTGGAGCCGCACGAGACCTGCGTGCGCAATCCGCGCAGCCCGATGGACTGGATCAGGCATCCGATCAACGACGCGCTCGCCGCCGCACACAATGCGTTCGTGACCACGCCGGTCAAGCACGCCTGCCACCCGGCATGGCCCGACACGCCGGTGTTCAACGAGCGCGGCATTCCGGCCGTGACCTACGGTCCGGGCTCGAAGCATTGCTACTGGGACGACGAGTACGTGCGCACCGACGAGTACCTGAACGCGATCAAGGTCTACGCCGCCACCGCGGCCCGCTGGTTCGACACGCGCCCCGCTTGAGCGAGGACGCCACGCCCATGCAACCGGACGCGATCGAGTCGATATCAGAGGCCGCCGATGCCGCGCGCGGCGGCGACGCGCCCGCGTTCCCGATCGGCCGCGGCCGGAAGCTGCGCTGCCGCGGATGGCGGCAGGAAGGCCTCCTGCGGATGCTCGAGAACACGCTCGCGAACGGCGAGCGCCCGCAAGATCTCATCATCTACGCCGGCACCGGCAAGGTCGCGCGCAACTGGGAATGCTTTCATGCGATCGTCCGCGCGCTCAGAAACCTCGCGGACGACGAAACGCTCGTGATCCAGTCCGGCAAGCCGGTCGCCGTGTTCCGCACCAGCGAGCGCGCCCCGCGCGTGCTCGCCGCCAACACCAATCTCGTCGGCAAATGGGCGACGTGGGAGCACTTTCGCGAGCTCGAGGGGCGCGGGCTCATCATGTACGGCCAGTACACCGCGGGTACCTGGGCGTACATCGGATCGCAGGGCATCCTCCAAGGGACGTACGAAACGTTCGCCGCCGCCGGCGCGCGCACCGGCAGCGGAACGCTCGCGGGGCATATCGTGCTGACGGCCGGGCTCGGCGGCATGGGGGGCGCGCAGCCGCTGGCGGTCAAGATGGCGGGCGGCGTGTGCATCGCCGTCGAAGTCGATCGCGCCCGGGCCGAACGCCGCTTGCAGTCGGGCTATTGCGATGCCATCGTCGACGATCCGGTCGAGGCCATCCGGCTCGCCAAGCAGGCCACCGCGACGAGGGAGCCCCTGGGCATCGCGCTCATCGGCAACGCCGCGGAGCTCTTCGGCCGCCTGCGCGAGCTTGGACTCGAACCGACGGCGGTCACCGACCAGACCTCCGCCCACGACCCCCTCAACGGCTATGTGCCGATCGGCGTGTCCGCCGCCGATGCCGAGGCGCTCCGCGCGCGCGATCCCAAACGCTATGTCGAGCGGAGCCTCGCCAGCATGGCCCGCCACGTCGAGGCGATGCTCGCGTACCAGGCTGACGGGGCGATCACGTTCGAGTACGGCAACTACCTTCGCGGCCATGCGCTGGAAGCCGGGGTGGCCAATGCCAACGACATCCCCGGCTTCGTCCCGCTCTTCGTGCGCCCGGGCTTCTGTCGCGGCCGCGGACCGTTCCGCTGGGTCTGCTTGTCAGGCGATCCCGCCGACTTGAAGGCCACCGATGAGGCGGTACTGCGCCGGCTGCCCGCAGACGAGCGCTTGCGGACCTGGATGAAAATGGCGCACGCCCACGTGCCGATTCAGGGGCTTCCCGCGCGCACGTGCTGGCTCGCGCTGGGCGAGCGCGACCAGGTGGGGCTCATGTTCAACCGGATGGTGAGCAAAGGCGAGCTCGCGGGGCCGATCGCGATGTCGCGCGACCACCTCGACGCCGGCTCCGTTGCGCAACCCAGCCGCGAAACCGAAGGCATGCAGGACGGCAGCGATGCGGTGGCCGACTGGCCGCTGCTGAACGCGCTGCTGAACACGGCGAACGGCGCCGACCTCGTCACCATTCACCAGGGCGCCGGCAGCGGCATGGGCGGCTCGATCTCCGCCGGGATGACCGTCATCGCCGACGGCACCGATTCCGCCGCGGAGCGCATCGCGCGCGCGCTGTTTGCCGATCCGGCGATCGGCGTGGTCCGTCATGCCGACGCCGGATACGAGATCGCGAGGCAGGCGCGTGCGGCCGCCGGACTCGCCGACCCTATGCGGCTCGACTAGATCGGCGATATGGACAATCACGGGCAACCCGCCTAAGCTAAGTTCGCCGCCGGTTCATGGACCCGGCAGCCGGATCCGAAGGGAGTGAATCATGCGCAAGTTCGCCACTGCAGGCTTCGCCGCGTTGCTGGCACTGATATCGGGCGCCGAGGCCTTTGCCCAGGGCGCGCCGCGAAACATCACGGTACTTGCCAACTACACGTTCCATGGCCGGCATACGCCGTTCTTCGTGGCGCTCGACAAGGGCTACTTCACCGAGGCCGGGTTCAAGGCCGACGTCCAGCCGGCGACGGGCAGCGGCTTCGTGATCTCCGCCATCGAGAGCGGCAAGGCCGACTACGGCCTCGCCGACGCGAGCACGACGGTGCAGGCGATCGCGAAGGGCGCCAAGGTCAAGGGGTTCCAGGTCTACATGGATATCTCCACCAACGGCCTCGCAAGCCTGACGCCGCTGCCCACACCCGAGTCCACGCTCGGCAAGACGATCACCGTGTCACCCACCGATTCGACCCGCGTCATCTTGCCCATCATCCTCAAGCAACGGGGCCTCGACCCCGCGAAGGTCAACTGGGTTGCCGCCACGCCCGCGACGTACTTCACGCTGCTCCTGAGCGGCCAGGCGGACATCATCGCGGCAACGGTCGACGGCGACATGCCGCCGCTCATGGAGACCGCGGCCAAGCAGAACAAGAAGGTCTACTTCTCGAGCTTCGGCGGCTGGGGCTACGACGTGCTGGGCTTCATCTTCATCGCGCCGGCAGCCTCGCTCGACAAGGATCCGGAAGGCGCCAAGCGCTTCGCGGGAGCGATGAAAAAGGCCGTGGAGTTCTCGATGGCCAATCCCGAGGAAGCCGTGAAGATCATGGTCAAGCACAATCCGACGCTCAACTACGACATCACGCTCGCGCAATGGAAGCAGTCGATGACGGCGATCAACACCGCTTACATGAAGGCCAACGGCTATGGCGTCGCGACGCCCGAGCGCGTCAAGCGCACGGTCGACCTCATCAAGGACGCGTTCCACCTCGACCTCACGTTGAAGCCCGACGACGTGTGGCTCTTCGGCGCCGCGACTCGCTGACCGGCGGCTCATTGTCGACCACGCCGTCCGTGGCTCCGGTGTTCGTCCGGGGCCTGTGCAAATCGTTCAAGAACGTCGTCGCGCTGCAGGACGTCTCGCTGGCGGTCTCTGAGCGGCAGTTCGTCACGATCGTCGGCCCGAGCGGCTGCGGCAAGTCGACGCTGCTTCGCCTCATCTGCGGGCTGATTCCGCCGACATCGGGCGAGGTCCGCGTTCGCGGCGTCCCGGTGACCGCGCCCATCACCGATGTCGGGATGGTCTTCCAGTCGCCGGTGCTGATGCCCTGGCGCACCACGCTCGACAACATCCTGTTCGTCGCCGAAATGCGCGGCGAATCCGGCAACAAATACCGCACTCGCGCGCGCGAGCTGATCGAGCTCGCGGGCCTGTCCGGCTTCGAGGCGCGCCGGCCTCACGAGCTATCGGGCGGGATGCAACAGCGGGTGGCGATCTGCCGTGCGCTGCTGCTCAACCCGCCGCTCATCCTCATGGACGAGCCGTTCGGCGCGCTCGACGTGATCACCCGCGAGCGCATGGGCTTCGAACTCGAGAAGATCTGGAACGTGACCAAGACCACGGTCATCTTCGTCACGCACAGCATCTCCGAATCGGTGCTGCTGTCGGACCGGATCATCGTGATGAGCGCGCGCCCGGGCCGGATCGTGCGCACGTTCGACGTCGCCTTGCCGCGTCCCCGCGGCCGCGAGCTGCTGTCGCACCCGGACTTCGTTCGGCTGTCGGCCGAGGTGCGCAGCTGCATCGAAGACGCCTCGCTGGCGCAGGCATGAGTGTCCTGGCCAATCCGGCGGTCGCGAACGTTCTCAAATCGACCCTTGCCTTCGCGATCCTCATCGCGCTGTGGCAGGTGGTCGGGCAGTTGACGCACGCGCCCGAGCACATCCTTCCGCTGCCCTCGAAGATCGGCGAGGTCTTCGTGCGCACGTTCTCGAGCCAGCTCCATCACCTCGCGGCGACCGGCTTCGCGACCGTCTGCGGGCTGGCGCTCGCCCTGGTCGTGGGCGTGCTCCTCGCCATCGCCGTCATCTACTTCGCGTCGATCAAGGGCGCCGTGCTCACCGTGCTGGCGGCGTTCAACAGCATTCCCAAGATCGCGGTCGCTCCGCTCTTCGTCATCTGGTTCGGCCTCGGCATCGAGTCGAAGATCCTGCTCGCTTTCCTGCTGGCGATCTTTCCGGTGTTCGTCAACTCGCTCACCGGGCTGGGCGAGATCGAGAAGGATATGCTCGACCTGTCGAAGATCTCCGGCGGCAATGAATGGCGGATCTTCACCAAGGTGCGGCTGATGCACGCGCTCCCCTACATCACGGATTCGCTCAAGGTGGCCTTTCCGCTGGCGCTGGTGGGTGCTATCGTCGGCGAGTTCATCGGGGGCAACCGCGGCATCGGCTATCTCATCCTGTCCGCCCAGTTCAACATGGACACGGCGCTCGTCTTCGCCGCCTTGCTGTCGATCACGATCTTCACGACGCTGGGCGTGGGCGTCGTGGTGCTGTTCGAATACCTGTTCCTCAATTGGAGGCCGTCGCAGCGCGCGACTTGAAGGGCCCGTCGGGCCGTAAGGCGCTGCCTGGCGCCCCACCTGGAGAATTGAATGCGCGATTTCATGGCAGCGTTGGATGCCCGCGGAGATCTCCTCCACGTCTACCGCGAGGTCGATCCCAAGCACGAGCTCGCCGCGGTGACGCAAGCCGCGACCGCCCGATTCCGGAAGCCCGTGCTCTTCCACAAGGTCAAGGGCACGCGCTTTCCGGTGCTCACCAGCATCTACGGCACGCGCGAGCGGATCGCGGAAGTGCTGCGCATCGAAGCCAGGGACTTCTGCCGCGAATGGAGCAAGCTCGCCAACGCCCCCAGGGCCGGCGACGCGCCGCTGCTTCCGTTGACCGATCCGCCTGCGTCCGACTACTTCGATTGCAAGCTCTCGGAGCTGCCGCTGCTCACGTACTCCGAGCGGGACGGCGGACCCTATTTCACGTCGGCGATGTTCTATGCGAAGGAGCCGGAGACGGGTGTGGGAAACCTGTCGTTCCACCGCTCGATGTACATCAGCGACCAGGAGCTGCGCTGCCGGCTCGCGCCGCGCCACCATCTGACGCTGTATCACGAAAAAGCCGAAAGGATGGGGAAGTACCTCGAAGCCGCGATGCTGATCGGCCCGCCGGCAACGTCGTTTCTCACCGCGGCGGCGCCCATTCCCTACGACGAGGACGAGCTCGAGGTCGCTGCGCGGCTTGCCGGCAAGCCGATTCCGCTGCGCCGCTGCAAGCACATCGACCTCATGGTTCCGGCCAGCACCGAAATCGTGATCGAAGGCCGCTTCCTGCCCAACGAGCGGCGGCCGGAGGGGCCGTTCGGCGAGTTCATGGGCTACTACATGCCCATCGGCAACAACGCGGTGTTCGAGGTGCTGGGCGTCACGTGCCGCAAGGACGCCGTTTTCCATAGCATCCTCTGCGGCTCGCCCGAGGAGGTGCTGACGCTCGAGCTGTCGGTGTCCGCGAAGATCTTCGAGCGGGTGTCGGCGGTGCTGCCGGGGGTCGTCGACGTCACCTGCCAACCGTTCGTCCTGCACTCGGTGGTTAAGATCAAGCAGCAATACGAGGGGCACGCGCGCCAGGTGCTGCTGGCCGTCATGGGCGCCGAGCCGACCTGGGCGAAGATGGTCACGGTGGTCGACGAGGACGTCGACATCTACAGCATGGACGACGTGATGTGGGCGGTACTTACCCGCGCCCGCCCGGACAAGGACTTCATCACGATCCCCGAGACGCCGACGTTCTACCGCGATCCCAACAAGGACCATTGGGGCCGGATGGGGATCGATGCCACGGCGCCCTTCGCACGGCGCGACGAGTTCGTCCGCAAGAGGATCCCCGGCGCCGACACCGTCGACGTGGCGAGCTACATCGAGCCCGCGCGCCGATGACGCGCCGGCTGATCGTCGCCCTGACCGGCGCTTCCGGCGTCATCTACGGGGTTCGCGCGCTCGAGCTTCTGCGCTCGGCATCCGACATCGAGTCGCACGCGATCATTTCGCCATCGGCGCTGCGCACACTGGTGGCGGAGACGGATCACTCGCCGGAATATGTCCGCGATCTCGCGCACACCGTGCACAGCTTCCGCGACATCGGCGCGGCGATCGCGTCGGGGTCGTTCCGTACGCTGGGCATGCTGGTCGCGCCTTGCTCGGTGAAGACGCTCTCCGGCATCGCCACGGGCTACGGCGATGAGCTCGTCGTCCGTGCCGCCGATGTCTGCCTGAAGGAGCGGCGGCGACTCGTGTTGCTGTTTCGCGAGACGCCGTTGCACGCGGGTCACATCGAGATCATGGCGCAGGCGACGCGCAACGGCGCGATCGTGATGCCACCGGTGCCGGCGTTCTACCACCGGCCGGCCACGATCGACGATCTCGTCACGCAGAGCGTCGGCCGCGCGCTCGATCTGTTCGGCATCGACACCGGCATTCGCCGCTGGAAGGACGACGGCAACCCGCCGGCCGTTTGATGGAATTCGAGATCGCGCCGGATGACGCCGCGCTGGCCGGCGAAGTGCGCCGCTATGCGCGCAAGGTCATGGCGGCGCGTGCAGCGCGCATCGACGAGAGCGGGGCGTTCCCCGGCGACAATGTGCGCGAGCTGGCGGCGATGGGAGTGCTGGGGGTCAACATTCCGTCGGAGTACGGCGGTGTCGGCGCCTCGCCCTTTGGCATCGCGGGCGTGATGGAGGCGATGACGATCGGGTGCGCGGCGACCGCGGCCGCCGTCGGAGCCCACTATCTTGCGACCGACGCAGTCCTGATCGGCGGCAACGACGAGCAGAAGCGGCGCCTCCTGCCGCGCGCCGCGCGCGGCGAGATCCTCGGCGCGTATGCGCTGACCGAGCCGCGCTCGGGGTCCGATCCCGCCGGGATGCTGACCCGCGCCACGCTCGAGGGCGGCGGGTTTCGCATCCGCGGCACGAAGCACTTCATCACCAACGGGGCCGAGGCGGACTTCATCGTGACCTTCGCGCGCTCGGGGAACGAGCCGGGCAGCAAAGGCGTCAGCGCGTTCATCGTGGAGACTGCCGCAGGCGGCGTCTCCGCGTCGGCTCCCGAGCCCGTCATGGGCATACGCGGCAGCCGGATTTACGAACTGGCGTTCGACTGCCTGGTCCCGGAGACGAACCTGCTCGGCGAACTGGGCCGGGGATTCAAGATCGCGATGGCCGTGCTCGATCGCGGGCGCGTCGACGTGGCGGCGATGGGCGTGGGCCTGGGCGAGGTCGCGCTCGACGCCGCCATCGCCTGGTCCAAGGAGCGCGCCGCGTTCTCGCACAAGATCGGCGAGTATCAAGGCATCCAATGGATGCTTGCCGACATGGCGGTCTCGCTCGAGGCCGCGCGGCTTCTGACCAGCAAGGCCGCATGGGCGCGCGGCAAGGGCGGCCGCT
Organism: Burkholderiales bacterium; assembly: GCA_020845855.1. Classification (GTDB taxonomy): domain Bacteria; phylum Pseudomonadota; class Gammaproteobacteria; order Burkholderiales; family Casimicrobiaceae; genus VBCG01. The sequence continues at coordinate 3,304 of JADLEZ010000613.1, read as the reverse complement.
TCACCAAGGAGGCGGCGATGGCGAAGCTCTTCGCGTCGGAGGCAGCCGGGAAGATCACCGACCTCGCGCTCCAGATCCACGGCGGGTTCGGATACACGCGCGGCCTGCCGCTCGAGCGTTACGTTCGGGACGCGAGGATTCTGCGGATCTTCGAAGGCTCGTCGGAGATCCAGCGCAACGTCATCGCGCGTCATCTGCTGGCGGACTAGAGTGGCACGAAACATTCGCAGCAGCGGGGCTTCTGCTTCCTTGCTCGTCGACGCGCGGCCGTCGCGCCCGTCCAGCGCCGCAACGAAGACCACCGACCATTCGCATTGCAATTCGCGCGACTCCGCGACCAGGTCCGCGAACGCGGCAATTTCGCCGGGAGTCTTGTCCACATACATCAGCGGAACCAGCGCTCCGCCGCATCCGGCTCTATACTCGAACGCGCCGCGAGGGCAATTCACCGAAGCAGATCGCGCCCGGCCCTGTCTCGTCGCGACCTCCACCCGGCACGCCCACGAACGCCATGTCCGAAGCATTCGACTCCTTGCCCCAGGCCGACTGGCCGTACTCGCAAAGCCTGATGCGGCTCGCGCTGGGCCTGGCGCTGGGTCTTTTGATCGGGCTCGAACGCGAGTGGCGCGGCAAGGAAGCCGGCCTGCGCACCTTCGGGTTCATCGGCTTGATGGGGGCCATGGGCGGTGCGCTCGGCACCGCGTACGGATTGGCGGCATTGGCGTTGACGGGGGTGCTGACGGTGATCCTCAACGTCTCCACGCTGCGCGCCGGCCAGGGCACCGAGCTTACGACCTCGGCCGCGATGATGGTCACCGCGCTGGTGGGCATCCTGTGCGGACAGGGGCACACGCTGCCGCCCGCCGCGGTGACGGTGATCGTGGCGGCGCTGCTCGCGTGGAAGGAGCGGCTCGCGGACTTCTCGATGGGCATGTCCGTCGGCGAAATCCGCTCGGCGTTGCTGCTCGCGATCCTGGCGATCGTCATCTATCCGGCGCTTCCGACCGGGACCGTCGATCCGTGGAACCTGATCGAGCCGCGGTATGTCTGGGTGACGGTGATTCTCATTGCCGGGATCGGCTTTTTCAACTACGTGCTCTGGAAGATGTACGGCGCGCGTGGCACCGAGCTGTCGGGATTCTTCGGCGGGCTCATCAACAGCAACTTCACCGTGATCGAACTGTCCGAGCGCGTGCGCGAGGTGGGCGCGGCATTCGTGCCGACGGCGTACCGCGGCATCCTGCTCGCGACCACCGCGATGGTCGTCCGCAACGCGACGATCCTGCTGATTCTCGCGCCGCAGGCGCTCGCCAGTGCGCTGTCGGCGTTCGCATTGATGGCGCTGACCAACGTGGTGCTGGTGGCGCGAAGCGTGCGGCGCCGGCGTTCCGCGGACGGCGCGGCAGCGCCTGAAATTCACCTCGATCTGCCGTTCTCGCTCCCGCAGGCATTCAAGTACGGGGCGATCTTCCTGCTGTTGCACGTCGTCGGCGCGTTGACGGAGCGTCACTTCGGCGATGCCGGCTTCTATTTCGTCAGCATCGTCGGCGGACTCCTGTCCAGCGCCAGCGCGGTGGCCGCGGCCGCCACCCTCGCCGAGCAAGGCGGCATCACCTCGACGACCGCGGGCGTGGGCGCGGTGCTGGCCTCGTTCACGAGCCTGGTCTTCAGTCTGAGCTTCGTGCTGCGCACGCGCAGCCGGCTGCTGATCCGCACGCTGGCGGTCTCGATGGTGGCGGTGGGCTTGGCCGGCGTGGTCGGCCTACTCATCAGCCAGAAAGCGCAGCCGTGGGTAATGCAGCTGCTGGACTTCGCGCGCCCGCCGTAGTCCGAATGCTCGACCACCGCCGCCGCGAAGCGTGCCGTCATCGGCTCGCGGCCGCCCGGCCGGCGGCCAGCAGCACCGGATCCCACACCGGCGAGAACGGTGGCGCGTAGGACAGGTCCATCTCGCCGATCTCCTGCACGGTCATGCGATTCCAAAGCGCGGTGGCCAGCACGTCGATGCGCTTGCCCGATCCGGCGCCGCCGACGATCTGCGCTCCCAAGAGCCGCCCGCTGCCGCGCTCGGCCACGAGCTTGATTCGCATCGACTGTGCGCCGGGGAAGTAGTGCGCGCGGCTCGATGCCTCCGTGAGCGTGGCGTAGGCGGCGAAGCCCGCGGCTGCGGCCTCGCGCTCGCCGAGGCCGGTGCGCGCGATCTCGAGGTCGCGAAAGCGGGTGATGGCGGTCCCCAGCACGCCGGGAAAGCTCGCCTCGCCGCCGGCGATGACGGTGCCCGCGGCGCGGCCTTGCTTGTTGGCGTGCGTGCCGAGCGCGACCACCACCGACGCGCCGCTGATGCGATGGCGCGATTCGACGCAGTCCCCGGCCGCCCAGACGTTGGGCAACGAGGTGCGCAGGCGCTCGTCGACGACGATGCCGCCGGCGTCACCGATGCGGATACCGGCGGTGCGCGCCACGGCCACGTTCGGGCGCACGCCCAGGCCGACGATCACGAGGTCGGCGGGGATCGTGCCCGCGCCGGTGCGCACCGCGCATACCTCGCCACCGTCGGCTTCGAAGCCCTCGACCGAGACACCCAGACGCAGGTCGACTCCGGCCGCGCGCATCGACTCGGCGATCGCGCCCGACATGTCGGCATCGAGCACCGTACCCATCGGCGCGTCGAGCCGCTCGACCACGGTGACCGACAGGCCGCGGGCGAGCAACCCCTCGGCAACCTCGATGCCGATGTAACCGGCGCCGACCACGACCCCACGCCGTGCCCCGGCGGCAATCCGCGCCTCGACCATGGCGGCGTGATCGAGTGTGCGCAACTGGAACACGCCGGCCGCATCGACCCCGGGCCAGCGAGGCATCACGCCTTCGGCGCCGGTGGCGATCAGCAGCGCGTCCCAGCGCTCGCTGCGTTCGACGCCACCATCGAGATCGCGCACCGTCACCGTGGATGCGCCGGGATCGATCGCGATCACCTCGTGGCGCGTGCGCACGTCGATCCCGCGGGCGCGGTGCTCCTCGGGGCTGCGGGCAACGAGCTTGTCCGCCGCGGTCACGAAGCCGCCCACGAGGTACGGCAGGCCGCAGGCGGCGTACGAGGTGTGCGTGCCGCGCTCGAAGGCGACGATCTCCAACGTTTCGGGCTTCGATGAGCGGCGCGCCTGCGCGGCCGCCGACATGCCGGCGGCGTCGCCGCCGACAATCACGAGTCGTCGCTGCATCGATACTCCTCCACGAATGGTTATTCTATCCGCGCGTGGACGCGCGGGCTGCCACCTGCGTGCAACCCACCACCGGTTCGTCG
>JADLEZ010000612.1 GCA_020845855.1 Burkholderiales bacterium | reverse complement strand
CGCTGTGGCGCAACCGCCGGCGCGCCAGCGCCGACGTCAAGCGCATCGCGCAGGCGCACGTGGCCGATCTGCAGCGCCGCATCGACGAGATGCAGGCGATGCAGCGCACGCTGAAGCACCTGGCGCAATGCTGCGCCGGCGATGCGCGGCCGGACTGCCCGATCCTCGACGACCTGGCCGGCCGCTGATCCGTCAGCTGATCCTCTAGAGTAGCTGGTCGCCGGTGACCCAGCGGTTTGCCTTGAACAGGCTGATCGGCACGCCGACGGGGTTCGGGCCGATCGCGGATAGAACGTGCAAAGCACCCCTGCGGCACCGCCCAATTCGTGTAACCGGCCTTACTGTAGCGACCAACCCGGATGAGGTCATGGCCAAGCGTTCGGCGGCCACCGGCGGACGGCTCACATAGCGGCACAGGCGTTCGAGCCTGGCGCGCTGCCCGGGCGCAATGTCGATGCCGGCGTGCAGCGAGAAGCCGCCGCTCGTGGCCGCACCATTGGCGTTGCCTCCCAGTCCTTGCAGCCTGGCTGGCACCCTCTGCAGCGTGAACAGCTTCTGCCCGGTCTCATCGATCACGTACACGCCATCCAGGAACAGCATGTGAAAGTGAATGTTCAGGTTGAGGGTCGAGCCGAAACCGTGGCGAGCAAGAACCACAGCGCCTGCGGCAGCGACAGCACCCATTGACGCAGCGGCCGCTCCGGCAACACCTCATCGGCCGGCAGCGCCGCGGTCTCGGCCATGCGCCGAGCACCGCAGGAGGGGCAGAACCCGCGCTTCTTGCAGCTGAACGCCACCCGCTTTTCGGCGTGGCAACTCGCGCAGCGAACGCGCAGGAAGCCTTCTTCCAGGCGACCGCACTTCAGATACGCATCGAACTCGTGCTCGATGTAGTCCGGCCGTGGTCGGCCTGCTTCAGATCGAAGCGCACGAAAGCTGCTAGTATTTCGTGACCATCCCCCCACCGGAGACGCGATGCACGCTGGACGCCGCCGCATCCTTGCTGGAGCCCTCGCTTGCGTCGCTCTCAGCGGCACCACATCTCTGCCCGCCCAGACCACCGGCGCCGCGCTCGTCGAGGAGGTCCGCTCGAAGATCGCCGACGCGCTGCGCTACCGCGACCTGGCGAGCAAGGCCTTCGTCGCCGGGAGCTTGGAGGCCGGGTGCACGCATCTCGAGAGTGCGGAGAGCGTCTATGGCGCCGCCGTGACCCTCGCGAATCGGGGGGCGAACGACATCAACGCCCCGAACCAGGCGCGCGCGGCCATGCGCGCGATCGCGGCGGATGCGATGTTCGATCAGGGGACGATGCGCTCGGAGCACTATCGGCGCTGCACCGTCGAGTTCACTCCCGAGGAACGAGAGCGCCAGCTCGCCGAGAGGGTCGCGCGCACGGAGTTCCTCGCTGACCTGATCGAGTCGAGCGAAATGAAGGAGACCCTCTGGAGCAGGATGAACCGAGGGGGTGGCGTGAAGGACCCGACGGCGGTACGGCAGTTCATCGCCGTGGCGGGCTATCACCCGAAGTACGGGGAACCCGCGCGACGCCTGCTCGCGAAGCTCGAGGCCGAGCGCGCGCGCAGCCCGCTGAAGCCGGCGCGACCCGACCCGAAGGAGTTGCGGGACGCTGACGTCCTGCCGGCCGCCGGCAAGACCTTCAGGGACTGCGCCGAGTGTCCGGCGATGGTCTCGATCGACGATGGCCCGAAGGAAGTCGGCTACGGCGGCAGTACCTTCCGCATCACGCTTGAGAAGCGCATCGCCATCGGCGTGACGGAAGTGACGCGTGGCGAGTGGCGCGCCTGCGTGGCCGCCGAGGCCTGCTCCAGCACGCCACTGGACGACGACGCGTTGCGGCGCGGCGAGGATGATCACCCGGTGAGCCGCGTGACCTACGACGACGCCGAGCGGTACGCCGCGTGGATCACGCGGCAGTCCGCGCACGACTACGGGATCCCGACGGAGCTGGAGTGGGAGGCCGCTGGCGCCGGCGTCACTCGCGAGCACGGCTTCTACAACGGGACGAACTACGGTGGGGACAAGAAGGGCACCGACGTCTACCTCCTCTCCTCGCCGGTCCGGTTCTTCGGTGTGGATCGCAACGGCACCTTCGACATGATCGGGAACGTCGCCGAGTGGACTGACGGCTGTTTCAACAGGCAGTACGACCGCACGCAGACCGACGGACATCGCCGGCGCGACGGAGATTGCTCCAAGGCGAGCGTGAAGGGAGGCGCGTTCGTGTTCCTCGACGGCATCCCCCAGGTCCCGGGCGGCGCCCCGATAGCGACGGACCAGCGGCATCCCGCCGTCGGGCTCCGTCTCAGCCGGCGGCAGTCACGCGACTATGCGGCGGCCGCGACACCCACGGCGGCTCCGGCGGTGAGGGCGCAACCGAGTCCCGCGAAGGCCGCCACCGCAGCTCCCGCAATGGAGCAGCGCCGTGATCTCGTGACGCGTCTCGGCATTACCATGGTCGCGAAGGAGCTCGCCCTCCGCCTTCCCACGTACCATCCGGGCTACGAGGTGCAGTACAACCCCGTGGAAGCGAACGGCCTGAAGTGCGCGGTCGCGATGCAGGCCTGGGCCGGAGGTTCCGATCCAGATGGAATCTGGCGTCCTCGCGCCGAAAGCCCACGCGCCCAGATGATCCGGAATCGTGGATTCTCGCCGGCGTTCGATGCGCTCGAGAGCGACGGCGCAATCGTGTACTCGTACATCGGATCCGTGTCGGTCTTCCATGTCCGGGTGACCCCCGATCGCCCGTTGCTGACCGTGCAATGCGATGAGGTCCCCGAGGACCGATCCGCCGAGGCGCTCAGGATCGCGGAGTCGATCCGGTGGCCCGGTGAACCGGTCGAAGGGAAGAGGAGGTATCCCGCGAACGAACTCCCCTCGAGCAGTCCCCTCGTCGATCCGGTGATGATGGGACGGGTGAGTCGCCTCACCCCGGAGATGCTCGCCTTCGAGGAGCCGGCGGGGGATCGCGCCGCGAACTACCCGACCATCGGCCGCGTCGGGATCACCGCGCGACTCCCCGGCCTCGATTGGGCGATCGTCCCGCTCAAGACGGCGTTGATGATCCGCCGCCTCCCCGACGGCGTCGTGTGCAACGTCATGGAAGGGAAGGAGTGGAGTCTTGGCGATCTCGCAGGCCCGATGTCGAACGATCCGAACGTGACGCGCGTCGGCGAGGCGAAAAACTTCACCGACGCCTCCACGGCAGCCGTCGTCGTGGACGCGGTGCCGGTCCGTCGCGGCTCCTCCTGGGAGTACGACGAGGTCATCATGCGCTACGTGCTCGGCAAGCCGACGCTGGTGATCGCCTGCTCGCCGGGCTACGACAAGGAGGTGCCAGGCGTCGCGGCAGTCACGAAGGCCCTCGCCGCCTCGGTGCGCTGGGGCGACGAACCCCCTGGCGCTCCGAGCGCAGGTGCCGCTTCTGCACCGCCAGCCCGGCCCTGAGGATCCGGATCCCCTTCGGTCCCATCCCGTGCAGCGCGGGGCCGGAGAGTCCTGCGGGAAACGCGTCGGCGTTCGGATGCGTCATGAGACCCATTCAGCGACATCGACTCGGACAGATACGCGGGTTGAACCACCTATCCGCCGACCCGGCATGTGCTTGAACAGGCTGGAGCGGGACAGCGATTTGAAAGTGCTGTCTGCTCAGCTATTCTTTGCTGTATTCAAGCTGCCGGTCGAGGCCCGCATCTATGCTCAGAAGCGTTGCTGGGACGGTAGTCGCCATCGCCATTGCCGTCGCTACCGTGACGCCGGCCCACGCGCAGTACGGCGCCTATCGCGACGAAGCCCGGCGGTTGCAAACCCAGCTCGACTTCGCAACGGAGCGGGACCGACAGGCAGCGAGCGACTGGAACCGCAAGCCGGCCTACGAGCCGCTGCGAACCGCGAGCAGCACGCCGCGCTGGACCTACGATCAACGCCCCACTGCTTCGAGCGGGGCACCGTCCGACAGCGCGGCACGGCCGCGCGAGCCGAGCCGCAGCGACACCGTGGTGATCTCGCGCAAGGAGACCACGCCGGCGGAGGCGGCGCAGCGCATCGAGCGCGAAGCCGCCGCCGGCGGCATCGATGCGCAGATGTGGATCGCGCACATGTACTACGACGGCTGGGGCGTGACCGCCAACGCGGCCACTGCCGCGGGTTGGTTCCAGAAAGCCGCCGAGGCCGGCAACGCCGACGCGCGGTTTTCGCTGGCGACGTTGTACCGCTACGGCGAAGGGGTGACGAAGGATCTTGCCGCCGCGCTGCGGTGGTACCGCAAGGCCGCAGAGCAGGGCGATGTACGCGCCCAGTTCGCCGCCGGCAACGCATATTTCAATGGCGACGGCACGGCGCGCGACATCGGCAGCGCCGTGCGCTGGTACACGAGTGCGGCCGGGCAGGGCCACGAAGACTCGCAAATGGCGCTCGGCCTGATTTATGAGGTCGGCGAACGGCTGCCGGGCGGCGTGCCGGCCGACGAGGCGCATGCCAGCCGCTTCTATGCGCTGGCGGCCGAGCGCGGCAATGCCCAGGCGATGAGCAACCTGGCGTGGCTGTACTTCAGCGGACGCGGTGTCGGCAAGGATGAGGTACGCGCCGCGGCCTTGTGGAAGCAGGCCGCCGGCCAGGGCCACGCCGCGGCGCAGGACTTGGTCGGCGTGATGTACATCACCGGCCAGGGCCACACGGCACGCGATCCGGTGCAGGCACTCGCCTGGTTCCGCAAGTCGGCGGATCAGGGCAATCCCGAAGGCCAGTATCACGTCGGAGCCGCCTACCGCGAGGGCATGGGCGTTCCCCGGGACCATGTCGAGGCGAGCCGCTGGTTAGGCAAGTCCGCGGACGCCGGCTACGCGCCCGCACAATTCGCGATGTCGCTGGCCTACGCCGAGGGACTGGGTGTCGCCGTCGATCCACGGGCGTCGCTGGAATGGCTGAAGAAGTCGGCCGCGCAGGATTACCCCGATGCCCTCGTCAATCTCGGAGTGGCGCATTACACAGGAACCGGCGTGCCACAGGACTACGCGCGATCGGCGCAACTGTTCCGGCGCGCGGCCGAGCGCGGTCACTCCAGGGCGCAATCCAACCTGGGCCTCATGATCGAGGAAGGCAAGGCCGGACCGCGCGACGTCGCCGAGGCTTATGCCTGGCT
>JADLEZ010000611.1 GCA_020845855.1 Burkholderiales bacterium | reverse complement strand
TGGAGTCCTGCGCAAGGGCTGCCAGGGGCAGCGTTGCAAGCAGGCTGGCACCGATCATCAATGACATCAGGGATTTGCGCGGTTTCATGCGGTAGCTCCTCTTCACGTTTATGGAGAACTCGACGCGTTCAGTGAGCGCGTCTTGCATATGAATTGTCGCGAGACCGGGTTTCAATCCGATTGCGGCGCCTGCGATTTCGATTACAGGAGAAACCCGGCGCCGCCGGCGGCCGCTATTCCGTCCCCGCAATAGCCGCCACCGGTGGGCCAAGGCACGCGGCGCATGGCACCTCGAGCCGCGACAAGGGATGACGCGCGCTGGCGATCCTTCAACCTGGTCAGGGGCTTGTCCGTGGCGTCAGAAAGCCGCAGATCGGGCCCTTTGCCTTGGCCATGCTGGTGGATCCAGGAGCGTTCCGGTCGCGGACCGGTCGGGAGAGCGCCGAGGTCGTGTCACAATGGGCCTCGCGCCCGCGTTTCCCCTCGCGGGCGCGAGCATTTTTCCTGCCTGCCATGTCCGATCGCATCGTCATCCGCGGCGCCCGCCAGCACAACCTCAAGAACCTGTCGCTGGACCTTCCGCTGCGCGAGCTCGTGGTCGTCACCGGCGTGTCCGGGTCGGGCAAGTCCTCGCTCGTGTTCGACACGCTGTACGCCGAAGGGCAGCGCCGCTACGTGGAGACCTTCTCTCCGTACGCGCGGCAGTTCCTCGACCGCATGGACAAGCCGCAGGTCGACCGCATCGAGGGCATTCCGCCCGCGATCGCCATCGACCAGACCAATCCGGTGCGCACCTCGCGCTCGACCGTCGGCACGATGACCGAGCTCGCGGACTACCTCAAACTCCTGTACGCGCGGGCGGCCACGCTGTACTGCCGCGGCTGCGGGCGCAAGGTGGCACGCGACACGCCGCAGAGCATCCACGACGCGCTGGCGCGGGCGAGCGCGGCGGCCGGCGATCCGCGGCTGGTGGTGACGTTTCCGGTCACCGTGCCGGATAACTTCACCGAAGCCGAGGTCCTCGCGCTGCTCGAGGCCCAGGGCTACACGCGCATCCATGCGCGCCGGGGCCGCGTCCTCGAGGTCGTTCAGGACCGCTTTCGCATGGGCGCCGTCGAGCGGGCGCGCGTCGTGGAAGCGATCGAGGCGGCGCTGCGCGCCGGGCAGGGCCGAGTGGACGTTCACGCGGAGGAGCAGGCGGTCTTGCGCTACTCGACCGGATTGCACTGTCCCGATTGCGACATCCACTATCCCGAGCCCTCGGGCAGCCTCTTCTCGTTCAACTCGCCGCTGGGCGCGTGCGAGACGTGCCGCGGTTTCGGCCGGGTCATCGGCATCGACTATGGGCTCGTGGTGCCCGACGCGGACAAGACCTTGCGCGGCGGGGCGATCAAGCCGTGGCAGAGCCCGAGCTTTCGCGAGTGCCAGGATGACCTCGTCAAGTACGCGAAAAAGCGCGGCATCCCGCTCGACGTGCCCTTCCGCGACCTCACCGACGCGCAACGGCGCTGGGTGCTCGAAGGCGAGCCCGCGTGGGTGAGCTGGGATCGCTCGTGGCCCGGGACCTGGTACGGCGTGCGCCACTTCTTCGCCTGGCTCGAAAGCAAGGCGTACAAGATGCACATCCGCGTGCTGCTGTCGAAGTACCGGGCGTACACGCCGTGCACGGCCTGCGGCACGGCGCGGCTCAAGCCGGACGCGCTGCTGTGGCGCCTCGGCGAGGAGCGGTTGTCGATCCACGATCTCTCGCTCCTGCCGATCGATCGCGTGCGCGCGTTCTTCGCCACCCTCGCGCTGCCGGCGCCGCTCGACCAGGCCGCCGATCTGCTGCTGGGCGAGATCCGCACCCGCCTTCGCTACCTCACGGACGTGGGCCTGTCCTATCTCACGCTCGATCGCCAGTCGCGCACGCTCTCCGGCGGCGAAGTCCAGCGCATCAACCTCACCACCGCGCTCGGCACCTCGCTCACCAACACGTTGTTCGTGCTCGACGAGCCGTCGATCGGCCTGCACCCGCGCGACATGGGTCGCATCATCGCCGTGATGCAGCGCCTGCGCGACGCCGGCAACACGCTGGTGGTCGTCGAGCACGACCCGCAGGTGATGCGCGCCGCCGACCGCGTGATCGACATCGGACCCGGGCCGGGCGAGCGCGGAGGGCACATCGTCTTCGCGGGTACGCCGGCGGCGCTTGCCGCTCACCCGCGCTCGCTCACCGGCGACTATCTCGCCGGGCGCAGGCGCGTCGAGCGAGCGCAGTCCGCTTCCCCGCGCGGTACGGGTGCGCGTATCGAGCTCATCGGCGCACGCGAGCACAATCTCAAGGGCATCGACGTGGCGATCCCGCTCCATGCACTGGTTTGCGTCACGGGCGTCTCGGGATCGGGCAAGTCGACGCTGGTGCAGGACGTGCTGTACGCGGCACTCCTGCGCGCGAAAGGCAAACCTACCGAGGCGCCCGGTGCGCACGACGCGTTGCGCGGGGCGGAGTTGGTCGGCGAAGTCGTGCTGGTCGACCAGACCCCCATCGGCCGCACGACGCGCTCGAACCCTGCGAGCTACGTCGGCGCGTTCGACGCGATCCGCAAGCGCTTCGCCGCCGCGCCGCTCGCGAAAGAGCGACGCTACACGCAAGGCACGTTCAGCTTCAACGCCGGGACCGGCCGCTGTCCGACCTGCGGCGGCAGCGGCTTCGAACACGTCGAGATGCAGTTCCTGTCCGACGTGTACCTGCGCTGCGCGGATTGCGACGGCAAGCGCTATCGGCCGGAAGTGCTGGAGGTCGAGCTCCGCGGCCGCTCGATCGCCGACGTGCTCGACCTGACCGTCGGCGAGGCGCGCGCGTTCTTCGCCGGCGAGCCGGACGTCGAGGCCGCGCTGCAGCCGCTGGTCGATGTCGGCCTCGACTATCTGCGCCTCGGCCAGCCGGTGCCGACACTTTCGGGGGGCGAGGCGCAGCGCCTGAAGCTCGCCGCGCACCTCGTTGGCACGGCGAGCTCCACCGGCAATCTCTTCCTCTTCGACGAGCCGACGACGGGTTTGCACTTCGCCGACGTGGCGCGGCTCGTCGGGGCGCTGCGCAAGCTCCTCGGCGCCGGGCACTCGCTGCTGGTGATCGAGCACAACCTCGACCTCATCCGCGCTTGCGACTGGATCGTCGACCTCGGCCCCGAAGGAGGCGAGGCCGGCGGCGAAGTCGTCGTCGCCGGCACCGTCGACGACGTCATCGCGTGCACGGCGTCGCACACCGGGGCAGCGCTCAAGGAGTACGAAGCCGCCTTCGCGATGCCGGCGTCCCACGCCGTCGCGCGCGAGCCGGCGCCGCCCGCTGCGCGCGAGGCGATTCGCGTCCACCACGCGCGCGAGCACAATCTCAAGAACATCGACGTCGAGATCCCGCGCGGGTTTACCGTGGTCACCGGGGTCTCCGGCAGCGGCAAGAGCACGCTCGCGTTCGACATCGTGTTCGCCGAAGGGCAGCGGCGCTACCTCGAGTCGCTCAACGCCTACGCGCGGCAGTTCGTGCAGCCCGCGGCGAGACCCGACGTCGACGCGATCTACGGCATTCCGCCGACGGTGGCGATCGAGCAGCGCGGAAGCCGCGGCGGACGCAAGAGCACGGTCGCCACGCTCACCGAGATCTACCACTTCCTGCGGCTTTTGTACGTCAAGCTCGGCGTGCAGCACTGCCCCGACGACGGCACGCCGGTCGCACCGCAAAGCGAGGAGGGCATCGCGGCCGGCATCCTGCGCGACTTCCGCGGGCAGCGCGTGACGCTGCTCGCGCCGCTGGTCGTGGCGCGCAAGGGCTATTACACGGACCTCGCCAAGTGGGCGGCGCGCCAGGGCTTCGCCGCCCTGCGCGTCGACGGCGAGCTGCTGCCCACCGGCCGCTGGCCGCGGCTCGACCGCTTCAAGGAGCACACCATCGAGTTGCCGGTTGCGGAGGTGGTCGTCGAGGCCGACCGCGAGCCGGCGCTGCGCGAGGGCCTTGCGCGGGCGCTGGACCACGGCAAGGGGGTCGTGCACCTCATTGCCCGTGGCCGTGTCACCGTGTTCTCGACCCGGCGAGCGTGCCCGACGTGCAATCGCAGCTTTCCGGAGCTCGACCCGCGGCTGTTCTCCTTCAACTCGAAGCACGGCTGGTGCCCGAGCTGTTGCGGCGCCGGGATCGAGATCGAGGATGCGGAGGATGCGGAGGATGCGCAGGATGCGGCGGACGAAATCGACGCTGACGACGCCGACGTGTGCCCGGCCTGCCGCGGCGCGCGTCTTAGGCCCGAGGCGCTCGCCGTGCTCCTGCGCGGGCAATCGATCGCGCAGATCACGCAACGCTCCGTCGGCGACGCCGCGCGCTTTGTCGCTACACTCGATCTCGCGGGGCGCGAGGCCGAGATCGGCCGCGACATCGTCGCCGAGCTCGCCGCGCGGCTCGCGTTCCTCGACGATGTGGGGCTCCGCTACCTTGCGCTCGATCGCGCGGCGCCGTCGCTGTCGGGCGGCGAAGCCCAGCGCATCCGCCTCGCCGCGCAGTTGGGCTCGAACCTGCGCGGCGTGTGTTACATCCTCGACGAGCCCACGATCGGCCTGCACCCGCGCGACAACCGCGTCCTGCTCGATACGCTGGCCAGGCTCGAGGCGAAGGGCAACGCGCTCCTCGTGGTCGAGCACGACGAGGACACCATCCGGCGCGCGGACCACGTGATCGACCTCGGCCCTGGCGCGGGCAGCCGCGGCGGCAGGGTCGTGGCCCAAGGCACGGCGGACGAGTTGGTGCGCGCGCCCGACTCGGTCACCGGCCGCTTTCTCGCCAGTCCGCTTCGCCATCCGCTCGTCGCGCATCGACCCACGACCGAGCGCAGTCCCGCCATCGCGATCGCGGGAGCGTCGCTGCACAACTTGAAGCAACTGCGCGCGCGCATTCCGCTCGAGCGTCTGACCGTGATCACCGGCGTGTCGGGCAGCGGCAAGAGCACGCTCGCGCGCGACGTGTTGTTCGCGAACCTGCATGAGCTGGTCGGCGGGGCGCGCCGGAGCACGAGCGCGAAGGGCCGCTCCCGAGCGCGAGTCAGGCCCGAAGCGCGTAGCGCGAAGGGTAGTCCAGCGAGCGTCCCGCTCGTTGGCTGTCGCGAGTTGAGCGGCTGGGACACTCTCGATCGCGTGCTCGAAGTCGACCAGGCCCCGATCGGCAAGACGCCGCGGTCGTGTCCGGCGACCTACGTCGGGTTCTGGGACGCGATCCGCCGACTGTTCGCCGAAACGGGCGAGGCGCGCATGCGCGGGTTCACCGCGAGCCGGTTCTCGTTCAACACCGGCGAGGGCCGCTGTCCCGAATGCGAAGGGCAGGGGATGAAGACGATCGCGATGAGCTTCCTGCCCGACGTCAAGGTTGCGTGCGACGCCTGCAACGGCGCGCGGTTCAATCGCGAGACGCTGACCGCCACCTGGCGGGAAAAATCGATCGGCGACGTGCTCGCGATGAGCGTCGACGACGCGGCGCCGTTCTTTGCCGCGCATCGCAGCGTCCATCACGCGCTGCGCCTGATGCAGGACGTCGGGCTCGGCTACCTGACACTCGGCCAGCAGAGCCCGACGCTTTCCGGCGGCGAGGCGCAGCGGATCAAGCTCGTGACCGAGCTCGCCAAGGTGCGGCTCGAAGGCATCGCGAGCCCGCGCACGCGAACGCTCTACGTCCTCGACGAGCCGACGGTGGGGTTGCACATGGCGGACGTGGAGAAGCTCATCCGCGTCCTGCACCGGCTGGTCGACGCCGGCAACACCGTCTTGGTTGTGGAGCACAACATGGACGTCATTGCGGATGCCGACTGGATCGTCGACCTCGGTCCCGAGGGCGGCGACGGCGGCGGGCGCGTGGTCGCGCAAGGGACCGTCGGGTCCGTCACTGCACAGCGGGGAACCTCCCATACGGCAGCGCTGCTGGCGGACTTCATGGCCGCGCGTAGCGCGGCTACTGTTGCTTTTCCGCAGGCCTGAGCTTCGCGAGCGCACGGCCGTGTACATAACAATTGCCAGCCTTTATCCATTTGGCATATCGTGGAATCCCGCACTTCGGAGGAGTCAGATCATGTCGCTGTGGAAGGAAAACACGGTCGCCAAGCCCACTCCCGAGCCTGCGTACACGCCCGCCTTCGACGTCAAGGAGCCGGTTCGCGTCGAACCGGTGCCGAAGCCTGAGCCGCCGCGCGCGGCGCCGGCGCCGATGCCCGCCGTGCCGGCCGCGGCGCGCAAGGAGTCGCTGATCGCGGCGGACCTCACCATCGAGGGCAAGATCGAAGGCGGGGGCAGCGTGCGCATCGCCGGCAAGTTCAAGGGCGACGTCAACGTGCAGGGGGACCTCACCATCGAAGCGGGCGCCAAGCTGACCGGCAGCGTGCGCGCCGACAAGGTGGTCATCTCCGGCGAGCTCGAAGGCAACGTGCTCGGTGCCTCCAGCATCGACCTGCAGCAGACCGGCGTGGTCATCGGCGACTTGAAGGCGCGTTCGCTGGCCGTCGCGGCGGGTGCCACCATGCGCGGCAAGGCCGAGTTCGGGGGCGAGGATGGCAACGGTCCGCGCATGACGGAAAGCGGTACCCGGCAATGAGCGCCGCAGGGCCGCCCAGCCCGCCGCACGGCCGCCCGAAGGCGGGCTGGCAGTTTCCATGCTGCGCTCGCCCCCCGGGGGGAGGCGGCGCGCAAGCGCCGCTTCGGGGGGATCATACAAGTACCGCTTAAGGGGGGAGCATTAGCAGCCAGCGCCCTGGCCAGCCCGGGGCGACGCGGCAATGCCCGCACTGCCGGGAGATGATCCTCGAAAGTGCGGTAGTCTGTCCCGCATGCCGGCATCACCTGCGCTACGGCGCCGGCGCCGTTGCGGAAGAGGCGAAGCCCGATGCCGTGCCGCTGCGGATCGAGGGTACGATCCGGCACCCGCCGGAGGGCGAGCCGTGGGAGTACACCGTCGTGGTCACGGTCCGCAACGACCGCGGCGAGGAGATCGCGCGTAAGCTCGTGAACGTGGGCGCGCTCAGCGCGAACGAGCTGCGCTCGTTCACGCTGTCGGTGGAGGCAACCGTCGCCCGCGGCAAGGCGCCGCCGCGCGAAGCGCGGCCCGTGCCCGCACGGGGGAGAAGCAACGCATGATCTTCGAAACCACATCACGCACGCGCGAGCTCGCGCTGCGCATCCACGCGTTCATGGACGAGCACGTGTATCCGAACGAGCGCCGCTATTTCCAGGAGGCGGAATCGCTCGGACCGTCGGCGGTGTACCCGGTGGTGGAGGAGTTGAAGCCGAAGGCGCGCGCGGCGGGCCTATGGAACCTGTTCATCCCGCCGAAGCACAAGGAGGGCGGCCTTACCGTCCTCGAGTACGCCACACTGTGCGAGATCATGGGCCGGTCGCTGCTCGCACCCGAGTGCTTCAACTGCAACGCGCCGGACACCGGCAACATGGAGACGCTGATGCTGTACGGCAGCGACGAGCAGAAGGCGCGCTGGCTGCCGCCGCTGCTCGCGGGCGAGATCCGCTCCTGCTTCGCGATGACCGAGCCGGCGGTGGCATCCAGCGACGCGACCAACGTGCAGGCGTCGATCGTGCGCGACGGCGACACCTACGTCGTCAACGGCCACAAGTGGTACACGACCGGCGCCACCCACCCGCACTGCAAGCTCGCGATCTTCATGGGCAAGACCGACGCGGCCAATCCGGATCGCCATCGCCAGCAATCGATGGTCCTGATCCCGATGGACGCGCCGGGCGTGAAAGTGATCCGGCCGCTGGCCGTGTTCGGCTTCTACGGCGTGCCCGATCGCGCCACCGAGATCGTCTTCGAGAACGTGCGCGTGCCGGTGTCGAGCATCCTGCTGGGCGAGGGTCGCGGGTTCGAGATCGCGCAGGGCCGGCTCGGCCCCGGCCGCATCCACCACTGCATGCGGCTCATCGGCCTTGCCGAGCGCATGCTGGAGCTCATGTGCAAGCGCACCCTGTCGCGCGTCGCGTTCGGCCGGCCGATCGCGGACCAGGGGGTCACCCGCGAGCGCATCGCCGAATCGCGTATCGCGATCGACCAGTGCCGCCTGCTGACGCTCCAGGCGGCGCACATGATGGACACGGTGGGCAACAAGGCGGCGAAAGCGCAGATCGCGATGATCAAGGTGGCCGCGCCGAACATGGCGTGCAAGGTCATCGACTGGGTGATCCAGGCCTTCGGCGGCGGCGGCACCAACAACGACGTGGGGGTGGCCTCGGCGTACGCGACCGCGCGCATGCTGCGGCTTGCCGACGGGCCGGACGAGGTGCACCGCAACGCGATCGCGAAGCTGGAGCTCGCGAAGTACGCCTGACGGCGAACGTCAGGCCAGCAGCGTCCGGTCAGCGGCGGCCAGGCTCGGCGTACCGGAGAGCTTCATCGCGCGCGTGAGCTCGTCGGTGAGGATGGCGAGCGCGTGCCGCACGCCAGCCTCGCCGCCCACGCTCGCGCCGTACAACGCCGCGCGGCCGATGCCCGCGGCCGTCGCGCCGAGTGCGCGCGCCTTGAGAATGTCGCTGCCGCGGCGCACCCCCGAGTCGAGGATGAGCGGAACGCGTCCGTGCGTCACCGGCGCGATGCGCGCCAGCGCGTCGACACTCGCGATCGCGCCGTCGAGTTGGCGGCCGCCGTGGTTGGAGATCCACAGCCCGTCGGCGCCGGCGTCGATGAGGCGCGTGGCGTCCTGCGGGTGCGCCACGCCCTTGACGATCAGCGTCCCCGGCCACGCGTCGCGCAGGCGCTGGAAGCGATCCCAGTCGAAGGCCGCGTCCAGGTTCTCGCCCACGCGTGCCGCGATGGTGAGGCCGGCGGTGCCTTCGTCGAAGAGGCCGTGTACGTTCTCGAATACCGGCAGGCCGCCACGGGCGAGTCCGAGCGCCCAGCGCGGATGCAGCAAGCCATCCGCCACCTGCCGCACGCCGATGCGCAGCGGGATGGCGATGCCGTTACGCAAGTCACGCTCGCGCTTGCCGCCCGCCTGCAAGTCGACGGTCACCACCAGCGCGCTGTAGCCGCTGCCGCGGGCGCGTTCGACGAGCTTGCGGTTGAACGCGTGGTCCTCGAGCACGTAGAGCTGGAACCACAGCGGTCCGGGTGCCGCTGCCGCCATGCGCTCGATGCTCGTGTTCGCCATCGTGGACAGAGTGTACGGGATGCCGTGCGCGCCGGCCGCGCGCGCGATCGCGAGGTCGGCATCGGGCCAGGCAAGCGCGCACGAGCCCATCGGCGAGATGACGAGGGGTGCGGCCGCGGTGGCGCCGAAAAGATCGGCGGCGAGGTCCGGCGCGCTGACGTCGTTGAGGATGCGCGGCACGAAGCGGATGCGCTCGAACGCGGCGCGGTTGTCGGCCAGCGTGACCTCGTCCTCGGCGCCGCCGTCGATGAACTCGAAGACGGAGCGCGGCAGGCGCCGTTGCGCGAGGCGCCGCAGGTCCGCGATCGAGATCGCCGCCGCCAGCGCACTCACGGAGCGGGGCGTTGCATTACCGTAGTGAACGTGCTGCTCATGGTCCGGGAATGTACAACGGCGCCCGCGGGCAGGGTAGCTCGCGCTTCGGAGGCTTTCGCCGTGCTTGCCATGTTTATCACATGCTTGTACGGTGGCCACATGCCGACCATGATTCAGCTTCGCCACGTTCCGGACGACCTGCATCGCAAGCTGAAGGCGCGGGCGGCTCTGGCCGGCATGTCGCTGTCGGACTATCTTCTGCGCGAGATCCGGGACATCGCGGAGCGCCCGACCGTGGCGGAACTGCGGGCGCGCCTCGCCCGCCGCTCCCCGGTGCGCCCAAGGGAGTCGCCCGCGAAGTCGGTTCGCGCGGAGCGGGACGGCCGTTGATCGTCGTCGACGCGTCTGCGGTGATCGAGGTGCTCCTTGGTACGCCGGTCGCGAGGCGCGTCGCCGAGCGGCTGTTCGTCGAGGGCGAGACGTTGCATGCCCCGCACCTGATCGATGTCGAGGTCGCGCAGGTGTTGCGCAAGTACGCGAAGCTCGCTTCCGCCGCCGGACACCGGGCGCAGATCGAGCTCTTGTGACGGCCGCTACCTGAAGCCGGTCGGCTTGAACCGGCGCCCGAGGAGGTAGCCCTTGCGGCCGCGGCGCAGGAGGTGGCGCACAAGCTCGTCACCTTCGATTTCGGCCAAGCTTTCCTTGCCGCGTGCAATGCCGCGCAGCACGACGCGCGCGGCGGTACACAGCGCCACGGCCGCGAGCCGGTCGTCGTCGTCCAGGCGCATGATCATGACGCCGCGCCCGCGCGCAACCTCGCGCATCTCGTCCTGCGCGAACACGAGGAGCTTGCCCTTGGCGGTCAGCGCGGCGACGTGGTCGAAGCCTTGCGCAAGCGGCACGGGCGCAAGCGGCGTCTCTTCGGACTCGAGGGTCATGAACGCCTTGCCGGCCTTCACCCGCGACACCATGTCCTCGAAGGCGGCGATGAACCCGTAGCCGCCGCTGCCCGCGACCAGGAACTTAGCGTCGGGCTCGCCGACGATCGCCTGCGCGACCCGGGCCCCCGGCTGCACGTCGATCAGAGTGGTCACCGGCGCGCCGTCGCCGCGGCCGCCGGGCACGTCCGACGCGCGCACCGTGTACGCGCGGCCCTGCGTGTCGAGGATGACGATGCCGTGGATCGTGCGCGTTTCCAGCACCGCGAGCGGCGCGTCGCCCGCCTTGTACGTGAACTGCGTCGCGTCGAGGCCGTGGCCCTGGCGCGAGCGGATCCAGCCGTTGCGCGACAGCGTGACGGTCACCGGCTCGTCGGGCACCGTGCGCGCGAGCACGGGCGACGCCGCGGCCTCGATGCGCGTGCGCCGCGCGTCGCCGTACTTCGCCGCATCGGCCTCGATCTCGCCAACGATGAGGTCGGTCAGCGCGGCCTTGTCGCCGAGGATGCGCTTGAGTCCCTTGCGCTCGCTGGCGAGCGCCTTGAGCTCGTTATCGATCTTGATCCCTTCGAGGCGCGCGAGCTGGCGCAGCCGGATCTCGAGAATGTCGTCGGCCTGGACGTCCGTGAGCCCGAATTCGGCGATGAGATCGGCCTTGGGCTCGTCCGCCTTTCGGATGATGCGAATCACCTTGTCGATGGACAAGAGCGCGAGTTGCCGCCCTTCGAGGATGTGGATGCGCCGGTCGACCTCGCCCAGGCGATGCTGCGTGCGGCGGGTGACGGTGTCGAAGCGGAACGCGATCCACTCGTCGATCGCCTGCTTCAGGTTCTTCGAGCGCGGCCGTCCGTCGCGGCCGAGCATCACGAAGTTGACGGGCAGGGTGGTTTCGAGGCGCGTGTTCGCGAGCAGGAGATCGACGAACTCCTGCGCATCCTGGCGGCTCGAGCGCGGCTCGAACACGAGGCGCACCGGCGCGCTCTTGTCGGATTCGTCGCGCATGGTGTCGAGCGCGTTGGCGAACAGCGCCTTCAGGTTCACCTGATCCTGCGAAAGCGACTTCTTGCCTTCCCGCGGCCGCGGGTTGACGATGCGCTCGACGTCCTCCTGCACCGCCTTCGCCGATACGCCGAACGGCAGCTCGGTGAACGCGACGCGCCATTGCCCGCGCGCGAGATCCTCGACGGTCCACTGCGCGCGCACGCGCAAGCTGCCGCGACCGGACTCGTACACCGCTCGGATGTCTTCCGGCGAGGAGATAATGCGGCCGCCGCCGGGCAGGTCGGGGCCGGGAATGAATTGCAGCAGGCCGGCCACGTCGAGCGCGGGCTCGCGGATCGCCGCCACCACCGCCGCCGCGAGCTCGGTGAGGTTGTGCGGCGGAATGTCGGTGGCCATGCCCACCCCGATCCCCGACGAGCCGTTGGCGAGCAGCAGCGGCAGGCGTGCGGGCAGGAGCTTCGGCTCGCGAAACGCACCGTCATAATTGGGCACGAAGTCGACCGTGTCCTGGCCGATCTCGGACAGCAGCAACTCGGCGATCGAGGTGAGCCGGCACTCGGTGTAGCGCATCGCCGCCGCGTTGTCGCCGTCGCGCGAGCCGAAGTTGCCCTGGCCGTCGATCAGCGGGTAGCGCAGCGTGAAGTCCTGCGCCTGGCGCACCAGTGCGTCGTAGGCGGCGGTGTCGCCGTGCGGGTGGTACTTGCCGAGCACGTCGCCCACCACCCGCGCGGATTTCACCGGGCGGGTGGGCGGATACAGCCCGAGCTCGTGCATCGCGAAAAGTATTCGTCGCTGCACCGGCTTCTGCCCGTCGGCCACGTCGGGCAGCGCGCGGCCGGTGACCACGCTCATCGCGTACTCGAGGTAGCTGCGCTCGGCGAAGTCGGCGAGTGGCAGCGTATCGTCGTCGGACGCAGGCGGGCGGCCGCCCGCGCCGTCGTTCTCCGCGAAGAGCTCGCCGCTGCGGTCGTCGGCGTCGTTCGGTTTGCGGGGCGGCGTCACGTGTCAGCTCCAAGGCCGGCGCCTCTCACCCCGGCCCTCTCCCCGCGGCGACCTCCGGAACCGGCGAGGCAACGCGGCACGCTAGCGTTGTCGGTCGCCCTCGGTCGCTCGGCGACGCGCCCTTCGGGCCTTTGCTCGCTTCGCTCGCCGCCTCGCTTACT
>JADLEZ010000610.1 GCA_020845855.1 Burkholderiales bacterium | reverse complement strand
GTCGGCGCGGCTCGCCTGCGGCGGCGGGCGACTGGGGATCTGCGAGCGGTCGATGCCGGCAGCCCGGTTCTGCACTTGCGAGCGGTCCACGGCCGGCGCCCGGTTCGGTATCTGCGAGCGGTCCACGCTTCCCGCACGATCCTGGATCTGCGAGCGGTCGATCGTACCGGCGCGATCCTGGATCTGGGGGCGGTCGACGTTGGCCACGCGGTCGCGCGCGCTGCCGGCGACGTTGCCGGTGCCGGGCCGTTGCGGCTGGATGCTGCGATCGACGTCGCGCAGCGCATCGCGGTCGAGGTTGCCCGCGCCCACGCGACTCTCGAGCTCGGCGCGGGCACGATCGCGGTCGACGTCGCGCCCGCGATAGCCTTCGCGCGACCGCGCGTCGCCGAGTTGCGGCAGGTTGCGCTCGCGCGTGGAAGCATCGCGATAGGGCACGCCGCGCCGGTTGCGCGCCTCGTGGCGCCAGTCGACGTTGCGGTCGCGTGAGTCGATTCGCCGATTCACGTTGATGTTGTTCCAGTGGTTGACGTTGATGTTGACGTTGTGCGTGCGCCAGTTCACCCCACCCCACAGCGCATACGACACGCCCACTCCCACACCCCACCAGAAACCCGCGTGCGCGGCACTCGACCAGCCCCAGCCCCAGCGCGGCGGGGGTGGAAAGAAGAACGGCGGGAACGCGGGATGCCACCAGGGGCCGAATGCCCAGACCGGGTTGTAGATCGGCACGAAGATCACCTGCGGGTTGGCCGGCGCGATGGTGATGATCTGCGCGGGCGGCGGCGGCGCATTCACCACGACCGTGGTGGGCGGCGGTGGCGCCGGCTCGACCGTCACGACCTGCTGTGCGTTGGTCGCGAGGTTGCCGGCGTCCTTCGCCTTGGCGCGGAGGAACTGCACGGAATCCATCACGTCCTGGGGCTGGTCGAGGAACGCGTCACCCAGGTCCTGCACCCACCGCGGGTTCTCGCCGAACATGGCGAGCACCTTCGGAAATGCCACGAGCGACTGCACGCTCGGATCCCACGGCTGGTCCTGCACGGCCTTTACCGCGGCATCCCCTTCCAGTTGCCGGTGCGCGAACGCCCAGTCGACGGCGAGCGCGACATCCGCCGGGTACGTCGCGGCCATGAGCGCCTGCGCGAGCAGGGCGTCGGGAAACAGGGCGATCGGCGCGAGCATCTGGTCGAGCTCGGCCTGGGTAAAGGGCTTGGGCGCCTGCGCGCGCGCGGGCACGGCGGCCAGCGCGAGAAGCACGAGGAGGGCTATGAAAAGGCGGGAAGCGTGCGGAAGCATCGGCAGGAAGTCGGCGGACCAGGGTGCCGACACACCGAAGTCTAGGCGAGCCGCGTGGAGCCTACCAAGTAGGCGAAGGTAAACGCGCGACGGGCCGGTGTTCCGCCAAAAAAAAGCCCGCCGGGAGGAATGTAGCGGGCAAGGGGGATTCCGATGACCGGAGCTTTGACCCACTCCGCGGGGTCCGGGCTGAAGGGCGCCGCCCGGTAGCGCTCCGTTAGACGATGCTGCGCGCCGCGCTCACGAGGTCGGCGAGCTCCTTCAGCGCGCTTTCCTGTTTCGCATCCTGCTTGCCTGCGTCCTGGCGCCCGCCGGCGTCGGCCTGCTTCCCGGCGCCATCGCCGAGCCAGTACTTGGAGAAACCAGGTGCGAACGTGTCCATCTTGTGGCCTCGACTGCGTATTGCGACTCCTTGTTCAGCAAAAAGCAAACCATGTGCCAACCGCAGCAATTCGCGATTGGTCGATCCTGGCGGGCGGTCCTTACGAGTGAAAATGCACCCTCGCGCGCGGATCGATGCCCTCCGCGTTGCCCGTGCGCGAGCCTCGAAGTGTCGCAGGGAGCCGACATGGTTCATGACACTGACATTAAGATGCTGATTTCTCGGGTGAAAGCTTGTCGCTGTCGCCCGACAAGCAAAAAGACGGCATGGACGGCCTCGGCCGCAAGAGCGGTGCGCAGCTTGTCGGCTCGCGGCTGACGCGGCGCGCGTAATAAACGACGCGGCGCGCGCTGGCAGTCCGTTGAAGATCCCAGTGTGTCATCCCGAGGGGCGAAGGCGACGAGGGATCTGCTTTACGCACCTCGCTGATTCGACCCGAAAGCGGATCCCTCGCTGCGCTGAAGGATGACACCGGATTGGGGATACGATCATTGCTACGCCTTCGGCTCCTTGAACATCGAGGGCTCCAGCCGATGCCGTTGAAGGAGCTTGTAGAACTCGGTGCGGTTGCGCTTGGCGAGCTGCGCGGCCTGGGTCACGTTGCCGCCGGTGATCTTGAGCAGGCGCACGAGGTAGTCGCGCTCGAAGGACTTGCGCGCCTCCTCGAACGGAATGAGCGCGGCGGCGTCCTCCTTGAGCGCGTTCTGCACCAGCGTGGCCGGGATCACGGAGGTCGTGGTCAGGGCCAGCGCCTGCTCGAGCAGGTTCAGCAACTGCCGCACGTTGCCTGGCCATGGCGCCGCGACCAGTAGCGCCATCGCGTCCGGGGCGAGGGTCGGCGGCGGCTTGCGGTACCGCTCCGCGAGCCGCCGCAGGAAATGCGCGGCGAGCACCGGGATATCCTCGCGCCGCTCGGCAAGCGAAGGCAGCTTGAGCGACACCACGTTGAGCCGATAGTAGAGGTCCTCGCGGAACTGGCCCGACGCCTTTTGCGCATCGAGGTCGCGATGCGTTGCCGAGATCACCCGCACGTCCACCGGGATCGCCTGCGTGGAGCCGACCGGCCGCACCTCGCCCTCCTGCAGCACGCGCAGGAGCTTCACCTGCAGCGGCAGCGGCATGTCGCCGATCTCGTCGAGCAGCAGCGTGCCGCCGCCGGCAGCCTGGAACAGCCCCTTGTGCGCCTGCACCGCGCCGGTGAACGCACCGCGCGCGTGCCCGAACAGCTCGGACTCCAGAAGCTCCGCGGGGATCGCGCCGCAGTTCACCGCGATGAACGGCTGGTCGCGGCGCGGGCTCGCGCGATGGATGGCCCGCGCGAGCAGCTCCTTGCCGGTGCCGGATTCGCCGTGGATCAGGATGCTCGCGTCGGACTCGGCCACGAGCTTCGCCTGCCGCAGCAGGTCCTCCATCGCCGCGCTGCGGGTGATGATGCCTTCGCGCCACTCGCCGGTGGCCGCGTTGCCGCGGCCGGCATCGTCGCCGGACAGCTTGAGTGCCTCCGATACCTTCTGCAGCAACTCCTGGCTGTCGAACGGCTTGGTGAGAAAGCCGAACACGCCGCGTTGCGTCGCCGCGACGGCGTCGGGAATCGTGCCGTGCGCGGTCAGGATCAGCACCGGCAGGCCGGCATGCTGGCGGTTGATCGCGTCGAATAGCTGCAGGCCGTCGATGCCGGGCATGCGCATGTCGGTCACGACCGCGGCCGGCCGCCGCACGGCGATGGCCGCCAGCGCCGTTTCGCCGCTTTCCGCCGTGCGCACCCGGTAGCCCGCGGAGGTCAAGCGCAGGCTGATGAGCTTCAGGAGGTCCGGGTCGTCGTCGACCAGCAGGATGTCGCTTTCCATGTCGTCGTTCCGTGTTCGGTTCAACCGCCGCCGCCGCTGCCCCCACCGCCGCCGGAGCCACCGCCGCTACCGCCGCCGCCGCCGCCGCCGCCGCGCGCGCGATCGCGGATCAGGCTGCGCTCCATCTGCCGCAGCGCCTCGAGCTTCTGCAGGGCGGCGTCGGCCTTTTGCTGCTCCTCGCGCACCGCTCGCTGGCGGCCGGTGATCTGCACGTGCAGCACGACCGCGAGCTGCTTCACCGCGGGCGACCCCGGGTTGCTCTTGGCGACGGTGTCCAGGAGCTGCAGCGCGCGCTGGTCGTCCTGCGGGTTGGCGCGCGAAATCGTGTACAGGACCGCGAGCCGCACGCGGTTGGCATCGGTGCGCTGGCGGGTGAGCACCTGCGTCACGCTGGCGAGCTCCTTGCGGACGTCGTCCTGCGACATGCCGCCGTAGCGTTGCAGGTCGGCAAGCAGCGCGATGAGCTCGACGTCTTCGACCGGATGCGGCGCCGGCGCCACCGCGGTCGCCGGCGGCCGGGCGATGGCGACCACTTCCGGCGCCGGCGCCGGTGTGGCCGTAAAGGTGCTCGGCGGCGCTTCGGCGGGCATGGGCGCGGGCGTCGGGGTGGACACCGGCGCCGGCTCCGCCGCAAGCGGCGGCTCGACCTGCTCGATCGGCGGATAGTCGACCAGCGGCGAGGGCACGACTGCGTTCTCGGGCTCGTACTGCTCCTCGATCGTCAGCGGCGGATCCGGCTGCGGCATGCTCGCGCAGGCTGCGAGCCACGCGCAAAGCGCCATCGCGCCAGCGATGCGCATGCGGGACCGCGTCACTTCGGCGCCTCCGCGGCCGGGGCCTTCGCCGCAGCACCCGCCTCCGGCTTCGGCCCCGCGCGCAGCGACAGCGGCAGCCGCAGCCGGAAGCGCACGCCGGGCCGGCCATCCGTGCGGTCGAGCACCTCGATGCGGCCGGATTGCGCAAGCGCGTACTCGCGCGCGATTGCAAGACCGAGCCCCGAGCCTTTCACCTTGCCGTCGACCGGCGCCTTGCCCGAATAGAACGAGTCGAACACGCGCTCGCGCTCGGCCGGCGCGATGCCCGGGCCGTGGTCGGCGACGTCGAGCACCGCGAAGCCGTCCTGCTCGACGAGGTCGAGCTCGATCACGCCGGAGCGCGGAGAGTACTTGATCGCGTTCGACAGCAGGTTGTCGATGACGGTGCGAATCTTGTCGAGGTCGCCCACCACCGTCGCCGGCGCGAGCCTCGTCTCGAACGTGATCATGCGCGCGATCGCCGCGAGCTTCTGCTCGCGCAGCACGCGGCGCACGAGGTCCGGCAGCTGCACGGGGCTGAGGGTGGCCGGCTCCTGCGACGCGCGCGCGTGGTGATACGTGAGGAGATCCTCGATGAGCTTCTGCAGCGACAGCGTGTTCTCGCGCACGATGCGCACGATCTCCTGCTGCTCGGGCGCCAACCGCCCGCCCACGTTGTCGCGCAGGAGCTCCGCGCCTTCGCGCACCGCGGTGAGCGGCGTCTTGAGCTCGTGCGAGACGTGGCGCAGGAAGCGCGACTGCTGCTGCTCGAGCTCGGCCAGGCGCGCACGCAGCCATTCGAGGCGCTGCCCTAAATAGCGCAGGTCCTGCGGGCCGTTGACCGAGATCGCGTGCGTGAAGTCGGCGGTGCCCATGCGGCGGATCGCCTGGTCGAGCTGGCGGATCGGGCGCGCGATCAGCACCGCGAACACGACCGCCAGCGCGAGCGCGATCGCCGCCGTCGCGAGCGCGAGCCACAGCCACTTCTCGCGCCCCTGCGCCGCGGTTTCCTGAAGGCGCTCGATGGCGCGCTGCGTGAGCTGCGCGGTCGCGTTGAGCATGCCCTGCGTGTCCTCGACCAGCGAGGCGTAGCCTTCGGCGAGCCGGGTGACGCTCGCCGGGTCGCGCTGACGCGAGACCAGCAGCGCATGGAGCTGGTCCTCGCGCTGGCGAAGCTGCGCGAGCGAGGTGAGCTGTGCGCGATCGAGCGGCAACTCCGACAGTTGCCGGGTGGTCTGCTGGAATCCCTGGCGCATGCGGGCATAGTCCTCGAGCAGCGCCGGATCCTCGAGGATGATCTCCTGGCGCGCGAGGCGCTCCAGTGTCGCCGCCTGCTCGAACAGCAGGCGGCTCGAGCGCCCGGCCTGCGATGCCTGCAGCACTTCCGCGCGGCTCTCGCGCGCGAGGCGGTCGAGCGAGAGCACGAGCTCGACGAGCGCGTACACGAGCGGCAGGCTCACGAGCAGGAAGCCCAGCAGGATGAACTTGAGGAAGGAGCGCGGGTAGTACACCTGGCAGTCTAAAGCGCCGTGTCTATAATCGCGCGCATTATGGCACCGGGGGAGTTGGACCGGCTGGCGATCA
Source organism: Burkholderiales bacterium (assembly GCA_020845855.1). GTDB lineage: Bacteria > Pseudomonadota > Gammaproteobacteria > Burkholderiales > Casimicrobiaceae > VBCG01. The sequence goes on along the minus strand of JADLEZ010000610.1, from coordinate 441 downwards.
TTGCGGCCGTCGCGAGAAACGCCGTCATCGGCGCGAACAACGCGTTGCCGTGGCGCCTGCCCGCCGATCTCGCGCGCTTTCGCAGCCTCACGATGGGCCACGCCGTGATCATGGGCCGGCGCACGTGGCAATCGCTGTGCCGTCCGCTGTCCGGGCGCCAGAACATCGTGGTAACGCGGCAGGCCGGCTTCGCGGCGCAGGGTGTGGACGGCGCGAGCTCGCTCGACGACGCGCTCGTGCGGGTGCGCACGCCCGCACCCGCGTTCTGCATCGGGGGAGCGCAGCTCTATGCGCAGGCGCTGCCGCGCGCCGATGTGCTTTACATCACGGAGATCGACCGCGACTTCGCCGGCGACACCGTGTTCCCCGCCTTCGACCGCGGCGCGTGGCGCGAAGTCGCGCGCGAGACCGCCCAGGCGCCCGCGGGCTTCGCCTACGCCT
>JADLEZ010000609.1 GCA_020845855.1 Burkholderiales bacterium | reverse complement strand
GCAGCGGGTCGCGGTCGCGCGCTCGCTGGTGCTCGAGCCCGCCGTCCTGCTGTTCGACGAGCCACTGTCGAACCTCGACGCCAAGCTGCGGCGGCGCGTGCGCGAGGAGATCCGCGAGCTGCAGCAAAGCCTTTCGCTCACCGTGATCTACGTCACCCACGACCAGGAGGAGGCGCTCGCCGTCTCCGACCACATCATCGTGATGAACCTCGGCAGGATCGCGCAGAAGGGCACCCCCGACGACTTGTACGAAGCGCCGAACAGCCGCTTCCTCGCCGACTTCATTGGCGACGCCAACCTGGTCGACGGCGAGCTCGCCCTTGCGGCATCCGGCGCCTCGTTCACGGCGGGCGGCGTCTCGGCGCCGGTGAAGCCCGGCAAGGTGCCCGCGGGCCCGGCGACACTCGCGGTGCGCCCGCAGCGCCTGCGCATCGTCGACGCGGCGCAGGGTGTGCTTCCCGGCGTGTGCAAGCGCGTTGCGTATCTCGGCAGCCGCATCGAATACGTGGTGGCCACCGCGTGGGGCGAGCTCCTCGCCTTCGACGCCGAAGTGCGCCACGCGCGCCGGCGCGAAGACGCCGTGGGCGTCGCGTTCGATCCCGATGCGGTCATCGTCCTCCCCCGCTAATTGGGGTCAGACTCCATCTAGACGTCATATGACAATTGGATGGTGTCTGACCCCATTTAGGCTGCCATGACCGAAACCGAGCTCGCCGACCGCTACGAGGCGGCGCGCTGGATCGCGCGCGCCGCGGGCCAGCTCGCGCTCGACTACTTCCGTAACCGGGACCGCCTCGAGATCGAGGTCAAGGGGCCGGCCGACTACGTCACCCACGCCGACCGCGACGTCGAGAACACGATCCGCCGCGAGCTTGTGTCCGCATTCCCCGACGACTCGTTCCTGGGCGAGGAGACCGCGGCGCTGTTCACGGGTCCGCTCGACCGCTGCTGGGTGGTCGACCCCATCGACGGCACCCATAACTTCCTGCGCGGCGTGCCGTACTGGAACGTGGCGATCGGCTTCGTCGCGCAGGGGCGCACGGAAGTGGGTGTGGTCTACGACCCGCCCGCCGATGCCTTGTACTACGGCCGGCGCGGGGGCGGCGCGTTCGTGCAGGCGGAAGGTCGCGACCTGCGCATCCGCGCCGCGGCCACGCGCGAGCTCACCGGCAGCTACGTGGCACTCGGCCACCACGACCGCGCCTACGAGGCGCGCTACTTCGACATCCGCAAGGCAATGATGGAAGCCGGCATCGCGATGCGCAATTTCGGCTCCGCGGCCCTGCAACTCGCGCACGTCGCCTGCGGCCGCCTCGACGGCTTCATCGAGTTGCAGCTCTCGTCGTGGGACGCGGTCGCGGGACTCTTGCTGGTCGAGGAGGCCGGCGGCTACCGCGCGCCGTTCGCACCGCCGGCACCTACCGCGAAAGCGATGTGCATGGCCTGCGCGCCGGGAATTGCGAAGGAATTGTCGGCGTTGGTGCTGCGCGGGTAACCCTCACCCCGGCCCTCTCCCGCAAGCGGGAGAGGGAGGAGTGCGCGCCGGGGGCCGCGACGGAATTGTCGGCGTTGGTGCTGCGCGGGTAGCCCTCACCCCGACCCTCTCCCGCAAGCGGGAGAGGGAGGAGTGCGCGCCGGGGCCGCGACGGAATTGTCGGCGTTGGTGCTGCGCGGGTAACCCTCACCCCGACCCTCTCCCGCAAGCGGGAGAGGGAGGAGTGCGCGCCGGGGACCGCGACGGAGTTGGCCGGCGTTGTTGACGGGAGCGTGACCTTGCGAAGGTGAGGCATCGACTCGCTGCTCCCTCGTCCCTCGTCCCTCGTCCCTAGTTCTTGTCGAAGTCTCCCGCGAACGCGTACGCGAACTCGCTAGGCTTGAGGTACTTGCGCAGCGCCGCGTTGACGTCGGCGGTTGACAGCTTCGCGATCGCCGCGTCCACCGCCCCCGACGTCGCGAACGTGCGCCCGAGGTACGACTGGTTGGAAAGGGCACCCGCGATGCGGCCGTCCTCGGTGCGCGAGAGCCGCCGCTCCTGCAGCACGCCCTTCTTCGCGGCCTCAACTTCGGCCTCACTGAAGCCCTCCTTGATCGCACGGTCGAACTCCTCGGCGAAGCCCGCCCGCACGCGTGCGAGGTTCTCCGGCGCGAAGATCGCGTAGGCGCCGATGGCGCTGTTGCGGTCGATCGAGCTCGGCCGGAAGTACGCGCCCGCGCCGTACGACAATCCGTCCTTCTGGCGCAGGCGCTCGGGAATGCGCGCCGACGACGAGTCGCCGAGGATGAAGTTCATCACCAACAGCGCGGGGTAGTCGGGATCGAGATCGTTGACCGGGATGCGCTCGACGCCGACCAGGAACGCATTGGCCTTGTCCGGCACCGCGAAGCGCAGCGCTGCCGGCTCGTTCGGGCGGAACGGGTCGGGCACGCGCGCGTACGTCGCAGGGCTCTTCCAGTTGCCGAAGAGCTGTGTCACCAGCGTGCGCACGGCGTCGGCGTCGAAGTCGCCGACGATGGAGAGCTCGGCGTTGGACGCACCGTAGAAGTCGCGGTGGAAGCGCGCCACGTCGTCGCGGGTGACCGCGTTGTTGTTGGCGAGGCTCTCCTCCAGGGTCGGCACGTAGCGCGGGTCGCCGGCGGGGTAGGGATTGCCGTGGCGCTGGATCGCGCGCCCGGCGATCGCCTGCGGTTCCGTGCGCGAGGCTTCGAGCGAGGTTGCCCGCGCGCGCTTGAGCTGGTCGAGCTCGCTCGCGGGAAAAGCGGGATCGCGCAGCACCTCGGCGGTCAGCCGCAGCACGTCGGGCAGTTGCGCGCGATACGTTTGCCCGCTTGCGGCCGCGCCGGTCTGCGAGCCTGACACGCTCAACTTCGCTCGCAGCTTGTCGAGCGTGTCCTCGATCTCCTGGCGCGAGTGCTTGGCCGTGCCGCGCATCAGCATGCTGCCCGTGAGCGCGCCGACCGACGCCTTGCCGAACACGCTCTTCTCGTCGCCGAAGTGCAGCGACACGTTGAAGTTGACCGCCTCGCCGCGCGTCTTCTTGGGCAGGAACGCGACCTTCATGCCGTTGGCAAGCGTGAAACGCTGAGTGCGGGCATCGAGGTTGGCGGGCGTGGGATCGAACGCCTCGCCGGTCGCCTGCGCGGCGTCGCCCTTGTAGTTCTTGACCATCGCCACGACGTCCACCGCCGCCGGCGCCGGCGCCCGGTCCGGTTTGGCGTCGGGAATGAACTCGCCGACGGTGACGTTGGAGCGCTTCAAGTACGCGAGCGCCACGCGCTGGACGTCGGCGGGCGTCACCGTGCGGTAGCGGTCGCGAATGACGAAGAAGAGACGCCAGTCACCGAGCGCGATCGACTCGGAAATGCGCACGCCGAGCTGCTGCGGGTCGGCCATGACCTCGTCGTAGTACTTCGCCGCACGAGCGCGCACGCGGGCGACTTCGGCTTCCGTGATCGGATGCTTCGCCACGTCGGCAAAGGTGGCGAACATCGCGTCGCGCGCCGGCGCGATCGCGTCGCTGTCCGGGATCTGCGCGTTGAAGATGAGCATGCCCGGATCCAGCGACGGCCAGCCCGAGGCGCTGACCGACGACGCCTTCTTGGTCTCCACCAGCGCCTTGTACAGCCGTCCCGAGGGCGCATCGGCCATCACGTCGCCGAGGACGTCGAGCGCCACGTAATCCGGGTCGGCGCCGCGTACGGTGTGGAACAGCATGCCGAGGAGCTTCTCGTTGCCGACGCGGCGCACGGTCACCGTGCGCTCGCCGTCCTGCACCGGATCCTCCGTATACAGCCGCGGCAGCACGCGCGTCGGTTTGGGAATCGACCCGAAGTACTTCGCGACGAGCCCGAGGGTGCGCTCCGGGTCGAACTTGCCGGCCACGATCAGCACCGCGTTGTCGGGCTGGTAGTAGCGGCGGTAGAACGCCTGCAGGCGGCCGATGTCGACGTTCTCGATGTCGCTGCGCGCGCCGATCGGCGTCTTGCCGTAGTTGTGCCACTGGAACGCGCTCGCGAGCATCTTGCCGAACAGCACGCGCGACGGGTTGTTCTCGCCGCTCTCGAATTCGTTGCGCACGACCGTCATCTCGCTGTCGAGGTCGCTCTTGCGGATGTACGAATTGACCATGCGGTCGGCTTCCATCTCGAGCGCCCAGGCGAGGTTGCCTTCGTCGGCGGTGAACGTCTCGAAATAATTGGTGCGGTCCCAGGCCGTGCTGCCGTTGAAGCTCATGCCGCGGCGGCCGAGCTCGGTCATGATGCTGCCGCGCGACGGCGTGCCCTTGAACACGAGGTGCTCCAAGAGGTGCGCCATCCCGGTCTCGCCGTAGCTCTCGTTCACGGCGCCCACGCGATAGGTCACGTTGACCGTGGTCTTGGGCTGCGACGCGTCGGGGAACAGGAGAACGGTCAGCCCGTTGGCGAGCTTGTATTCGGTGATGCCCTCGACGGTGGCGCCCTGGGTGATGCCGGCCGGCAGCGCGGCGTGCGCGGACAGCGCGACGAAGGCGGTCAGGAGCAGGAGAGCGGCACGGTGAAGAAGCGGCATCGTCGGGAGTCCCTTCAGTTCTTGGCGAAGTCGCCTGCATAGACAAGCGCCAGCGCGTCGGGTTGCACGTACTTGCGGAACGCCGCGTTGACGTCCGCGGCGGAGGCGGCGGCGATGGCGGCATCGGCCCGTTCGGAGAACGCGTACGTGCGGCCGAGGTACGCCTGCTCGACCAGCGCACCGGCGACCAGCGCGTCCTGGGTGCGCGTAAGGTGCCGGCGCTTGAGAAGCGATGCCTTGGCGTCGGCCACTTCGGCTTCCGTGAAGCCATCGCGTGCCGCGCGGCCGAGTTCGTCGGTGAGCGCAGCGGCTACTCGCGCGCGGTTCTCCGGCGCGAACGACGCCTGCAGGAAGAGCGTGGAATTGGGCTCGAACGCGTTCCAGTCCACGTAGGCGTACACGCCATAGCTCAAGCCATCGCGCTCGCGAATGCGCTTCCACAGCCGCGAAGCGCCGCCCTCGCCCAGGATGAAGCTCGCGACGGCGGTGGCGCCGTAGTCCGGGCTCTGGTCGTTGATCGAAAGCGCCAGGTCGCCGGACAGCGCGGCGCTCGCCTTATCCGGTGTCTCCAGGATCAGGACGGCCGGAGCCTTCTTGACCAGCGGGTCGGGAAGGCGAGCGAACGGCGCGGCCTTGGGCCAGGTGCCGAACGCGTCTTCCAGCACGCGACGCACCGCATCGGCGTCGAAGTCGCCCACGATCGCGATCTGCCCCTGCCCGCCGACGAACCGCCGGTGGAAGGCGCGGGCATCGTCGACGGTGGTCTTGCGCACGAGCGCGATCTCCTCGTCGAGGGTGGGGACGTGGCGCGGGTCGCCCGCAGGGTAGGGATTGCCGTACCGGCGCGCGGCACGCCGCGCGAGCGCCGCGGGATCGGCGCGGCGCGATTCGAGAACGGCAAGCCGCTCGCGCGCGAGCTTCGTGTACTCGTCGGACGGGAACGAAGGCTCGCGCAGCATCTGCGCGATGAGGCGAAGGGTATCCGGGAGCTCGTCGCGGTACGTCTGCGCGGTGGCGCGGGTGCGCGTGGCGGACCCGTGGAAGTCCACCTTGGCCCGCAAGCGGTCGAGGGTGTCCTCGATCTCCTGCCGCGAATGCCTGACCGTGCCGCGGGCGAGCATCTCGGCCGCAAGCTCGCCCTGCGGCCCGGTCCCGAACAGCGATTTCTCGTCGCCCTGGTCGATCGCCAGTGCGACCTTCACCGTCTGTCCGCGCGTCTTCTTGGGCAGCAGCGCGACCTTCATGCCGTTCGCCAGCGTGAAGCGCTCGGTTCGTGCCTCGAGATTGGCGGGGGTGGCGACGAACAGCTCGCCGGCACTCGCTGCCGCGTCGCCCTGGTAGTCCTTCACCAGCGCCGCGACGTCGATCGCCGCCTGCACCGGCGCGCGATCGGGCGCAGCATCCGGCACGAACTGCGCCAGCGTACGGTTCGCCGGCTTGAGGTATTGCACCGCGACGCGCTGCACGTCCTGCGCGGTCACCTTGCGCAGCCGGTCGCGATTGACGAAGAACAGCCGCCAATCACCCGCGGCAATCGCTCCCGACAACCTGATGCCGAAGCGCGTCGGGTCGGCCAGCACGTCGTCGATCTCTTTGAGCGCGCGGGCTTTCGCGCGTGCGACCTCCGCTTCCGTGATCGGCTCGCGCGCGACACCTTCGAGTGTGGCGATCGCGGCTTCGCGCGCGGCGTCGAGCGACTCGTTCACCGGCAGTTGCGCGTAGAACGCGACGAAGCCCGGATCGAACAGCGGAATCGTGAACGCGGACACGCTGGCCGCCTTGCGGGTGTCGACCAGGGCCTTGTACAGCCGTCCCGCGGGTTCCATCGTCATGATGCTCGCGAGCGCCTGCACCGCCGGATAGTCGGGATGGGCGCCGGCCACGGTGTGGTAGGCGATGCCCAGGAGCTTCTGGTCGCCGACGCGGCGGATGGTGACGCTGCGCTCGCCGTCCTGTACCGGCTCCGTCGTGTACAGGCGCGGCAGCGTGCGCGCCGGCTTGGGGATGGCGCCGAAGTCCCTCGCGATCCAACCGAGCGTCTGCTCCGGGTCGAACGCGCCGGCGATCACCAGCACGGCGTTGTCGGGCTGGTAGTAGGTGCGATAGAACGCGCGCAGGCGCTCGACGTCCACGCCTTCCACGTCCGAGCGCGCGCCGATGGTGTCCTTGCCGTAGTTGTGCCACCGGTACGCCGCGGCCAAAAGCTGCTCCGACAGGACCTGGCCGGGGTCGTTCTCGCCGCGCTCCATCTCGTTGCGCACCACCGTCATCTCGGAGTCGAGGTCCTTGCGGTCGATCTTGGCGTTGACCATGCGATCGGCTTCCATCCGGATCGCCCACTCGAGATCGGCGGGAGAAGCGTTGAACGTCTCGAAGTAGTTGGTGCGGTCGTACCAGGTCGAGCCGTTGATGCGCATCCCGCGCTTGGTCATCTCGTCCCAGATGTTGCCGGCCGTGGGCGTACCCTTGAAGACCATGTGCTCGAGGAGGTGCGCCATCCCGGTCTCGCCGTAGCTCTCGTGGCGCGAGCCGACGAGGTAGGTCACGTTCACGCTGGTGGTCGGCGAGCCCGCGTCGGGAAACAGCACGACGCGCAGGCCGTTGGCAAGGCGGTACTCGGTGATGCCTTCCACGCTTGCCACCTGCGTAACGCCGGCGGGCAGCGCCGCGCACAGGGGAGCGAAGAGCGCGAAAGACGCGGCGCCCAGGGCGCGCCGCCATACGGCAGACAGGGACATGCGGCTTCCGAAGGGGAGCGTGGGCGCGGAGTATAGCGCCGCGGCCCTTAACGCTGCCTTAGGAAGCCCCTACTTGCGCGCCTGCGGCAGGCGGGTGATGGCCACCACCGCCACCGCCGAGATGGCGGCCATGAGCGCCAGGAGGAAGGCGAAGCCGTTGGCCTTGACCAGCGGCCCCAGCAGGAGCACCGCGAGCGAGCTCACGCCGAACGCGACCGCGAGGCGCACGCCGGCTACGCGTGAACGCATGCGGTCGTCGACGTAGCGCACGATCAGCGCGTCGGTGAAGGGAATGGCGCCGAACACGAACGCCATGAACGCGATGGCGACCGCGTAGAAGGCCCATCCGTGCAGCAACGCGGCGAGCCCGAACAGCGGGATCTGGGCGGCGACGATTCCGAGGAACAGGCGCTTCAGCGGATAGCGGTCGATCGCGCGGCCGACGACGATCTGCGTGAACGACGCGACGACGTACACCACGCCGAGCAGTGCGCCGATCACGGCGGGATCGGCGGTGACGGCGCGCAGGCGGTCGGCGAAGAGCTCGCCGTTGCCGTTGGTCGTGAAGTTGAAGACGAGGCTTCCGCAGGTGGAGGTGATGGTGAGGATCAGCACCGCGCGCACGAGCTCGACGCGCGGCAGGTCGGACTGCTTCGGCGCGCGCTTTGCGGGCGGCGCGTCTTCGCGCGGCACTACGCGCCAGAACAGCAAACCCAGCGCGAACGACAGGAAGCCCGGCACGACGAATGCCATTCGCCAGCCGAAGTACTTCACGAGAAAGCCCGTCATGACGGCAGCGGCGGCGATGCCCAGGTTGCCGGCAAGCCCGTTGACGCCGATCACCGCACCGGGCCGGCTCGTGTGCTGGACCAGCATCGGGATGCCCACGGGATGGTAGATCGATGCGAAGGCGCCCATCAGGGTCAGCGCCGCAGCCAGTTGCCACGCATTACGCGTCGCGGCCGCGAGCAGGCACGCCGCGCCGACGCCGAGGAAGAACACGACCATCATCGCCCGGCGGCCCCAGTGGTCGCCGAGCTTGCCCGACGGCACCGAGCCCAGCCCGAACAGCACGAACGCGCCGGTCGCGTAGGGCATGAGGTCCTCCCAGCGCGAGAAGCCGAAGTCCACGGCGATCGCGCCGACCGCGGTCGCGAAAATCAGCAGCACGAGATGGTCGATCGCGTGCGCGGCGTTGAGCAGCAGGACGGTGAGCGGCGGGTGCTCGGCCAGGGGAGAGGGAGCGGCGGCAGCGGCGGCGGTGGTGGCGGTGGCGGGTGGAGGCATGCCCGTACTTTAACCGTTCGATTCGTCACCGCGTTCGCTGGTTCGGGAATAGCTTGACGTTTACGTAAACGTAATGTACAAAGGCGGGGCTAGGGACTGGAGGCTAGGGGCTAGGGAGCAAACGAGTCCTGCATGGGCCGATGACTGGCGATCGCCAGCCACTACCTGATGCCACGCGCTGGTGCTCCCTAGCCCCTAGCCCCTAGCCCCTAGTCCCCTGAGGTGTAAGCTTTCCGCCATGAACGACGCCTCCCGTCCGCCGCTCGTCTACAAGCCGGTCCACAAGGTCCGCTTCGTCACCGCGGCGAGCCTGTTCGACGGCCACGACGCGTCGATCAACATCATGCGGCGCATCCTGCAGGCGACCGGCTGCGAGGTGATCCACCTCGGCCACAACCGCTCGGTGGAAGAGATCGTCGACTGCGCGCTGCAGGAAGACGCGCACGGCATCGCCATCTC